>JAPORV010000478.1 GCA_026710055.1 Aestuariivita sp. | reverse complement strand
ATAAATTTGATATTGCGATGAAAAATATTCATATTTTTCTCTTGGCAGTCGCCATTGGGGGGGGGGTTAACAGACACTATTTACGATTACAGTAATTTCTGGGGATTTCCCAAGTTCAAAAGAAACTGTTTTTCTGACAACATGTCGAACCAAGTCTTTTATTGATTCATGTTTATTTAAAACATGATGCTTAGCTGACATCAAAGAGGCAATGATTTCTTCACAAAGAATATCCTTCAGCGAATTCTCTTTACCGAATTCACATAGACCTATAAGTGTCACATCACATCGAAAAGAAATTTGAGGTTTTTTAACTTGCACAATACCAATGGCAACAAGTCCATTTAGCGCCATACGAATTCGACCCCTCACAACCCCATCAAGAGCACCAATAATGACCCTACCATCCAAGTAATCGCGACCTGCTTCAATATGATCTGCAATAAACGGCTTATTTTTTGAAATATCCACCATTGTCCCATCAACTGCTAACAGTGATTGGATGCCATTCTGCTCACATAATTTCACATGTTCCTGCAAATGCCGATGCTCACCATGCATAGGAATGACAATCTTTGGGTCAACCAGTTTATGTAGTTTTTCTAAATCCGAACGATTTGCATGACCAGATACGTGATAAAGACCTGAACTATCATCAATAACATCTACTCCCTTTTCACTAAGTTGATTAATGACGCGAAGAACACCACGTTCATTCCCAGGGATTGTTTTTGATGAAAATAAAAAAACATCGCCTTTTTTGAGTTCAAAGCCCATATATTTACCACGCGCCAACTGTGCTGATGCAGCACGACGCTCGCCCTGACTACCCGTCACAAGGAGCATAAGGTTCTCTCGCGGAATGTTATGTGCGTCCTCTGGTCGAATAACCTCCGGAAAATCTCGCAGAACATCAGTATCAATTGCTGTCTCAATCATCTGCTTCATCGCTCTACCCAATAGGCAAATTGACCTCCCTACCCGTTTTCCTGCACAGGCAAGAGTCTTTATTCGCGCAATATTCGACGCAAAAGTTGTCGCAACAAATAAATTATTAGATCGTGAAATCAGAGATTCGATTTCTGAAATAAGTTCACTTTCGGAACGTCCAAACCTATTTGAAAAAACATTGGTGGAATCGCAAACGAGTGCATGAACCCCTTTCGATGCCACACGACGCCAATTTGCATTATCAAAAATATCACCTACAACAGGATTTAAATCAATCTTAAGATCACCAGTATGGATAATTCGACCAACCGGAGTATTAATCACTAAAGAACTGCTTTCAGGAATAGAGTGTGACACAGGAAGAAAGCTAACCTTAAATGGACCGGCTTCAATTTGCTTCGGCCAAGGAAGGACAGTTTGAACATTTTCTATTGAATGCCCATATTCACTTAATTTCCGAGATATAATCCTTGAAGTAAACGGACGTGCAAAAATTGGTGCAGACAAGTCCCCATAGTAGTGTGGAATTCCACCGACATGATCTTCATGCCCGTGGGTTATAAATATTGCCTCCAACCTTTCGGCACGCTTTTCTAACCAAGTCATGTCCGGAAAAATCAACTCTATCCCGGGCGTTGTTTCCATATTCGGAAAAGCTACACCTAAGTCTACAAGAATTAACCGTTCGTTATCTGGCTCTCCATAACCATATACGTATGCGTTCATTCCAACTTCACGGGCTCCGCCAAGTGGCAAGTATATCAACCTTCTATTCCCCATGATCAGAGCAGCCTCTCCTATTAAAGTTATTAATGGTAACCAATCCGTGCATGGTCAAATTATCATCAACAATATCAAAAAGTTTCTCTGTATGAGCAAATAGTGAAGCTAGACCGCCCGTACCAATGACCTTCATCTTTGTATCTCGTTCAAATTGTATCCGAGCACAGCATTCTTTAACCACGCCAACATAACCCCAAAAAACGCCTGACTGCATACAAGCAACAGTATTTGTTCCAACGACCTGTTGTGGTCTTGAAATATCAACATGTGGCAAAGCTGCAGCTGACATATGAAGCACTTCAAGACTCAAGTTCACTCCAGGGGCAATTAACCCGCCAACATAGGCACCATCAAATGCTACAACATCAAATGTTGTCGCAGTACCAAAATCAACAACGATTAGATCACCAGAATACCGGTCATAAGCACCCGCAGCATTTACAAGACGGTCGGGGCCGACTATTGTACCAGTATCAACCCGCGGTTCTTGCGGAAGTTTACAATCCGATTTACCGACCACCAATGGAATACATCCAAAAAAACGGTCAGCGAAAACCCGTAAATTAAAAACAACACGTGGCACAGTTGACGAAATAATGATTTCAGTAATAACCGGATTAATCTGATAATGGTTAAGAAGAGTGGTAAACCAAGTGAAATAGGCATCAGCGGTGCGCGCGTGGTGAGTAGATGTGCGCATCGTACAAATAAACTCTTTACCATCCCAGATTGACAATACTGTGTTTGTATTTCCACAGTCAATTGTAAGCAGCATTACTGCTCTCCTTCAAAAAAAACATCAGCTGCTGGAATAACAATCCGCTTATCAAAGGTCTTCAGAACAAGATTACCTCCACTATCAACTGTCTCAAAAATACCAACTTTATCAGTTGTAGCAGTGCGCACCCTAATTTCCTCTCCTAAACGAGCCGCACGCGAAAGCCAAATATCGCGAATAAATGAAAATCCATACTCATGCATATCGCGTTCACGTTGGTCAAATGCAATCGCGAGATAATTCAAAAATCGAATAGGTTCAATTAAAATTCCGGTCTCATTTAATAGTGATACAGGCGGCGTTACTGCCTCAACTAATTGTCCTGATGATGGCCTATCAACAAGGTTAACACCAATACCTATCGCCAAATATGTTACTTTATGGGAGTCTCCCATACTCTCTAATAATATTCCCGCCAATTTGCCATCATTTAAAAGAATATCATTTGGCCACTTAAGGCTTAAATCATCTGACGAACCAATAACTTCAGCCACTGTATCAAAAAGTGCGACTGCCGCAACAAACGATTGCAATGCTGCAATCCTCATAGCACCCCTCGGATGCATTACAAGTGTCGCTGAAAAATTTCCTTCAGGTGCGAACCAACTCCGACCATATCGCCCGCGGGCACTCGTCTGTCGTCTTGCCAATATCCATTCCGGTTGACTAATTCTTGGAGCAAGCCGCCTTGCTTCATCAAGTGTACTCGACACTTCATCAAGTAAGCGACAACCATACCCAGGCGGCCAGTTCATTAACTCACACTCCCCCAAAACTGATCCACCATTACATCGTAGCGATACCAATAGCCTAAACGAATGATAAATTAATCAATTGACAAGTAGAGTTGCGGCAACAGATGCTGCACCTTCTAAGCCAAAAAGATTGATAACTCCTACTATCATTGCGACTGCTGAAACTAACAAAACACCTGTTAATATCGGCGTACCATTCGTATTCAACTCGTTGTCCATATCTTCACCAAAGTACATAAAATAAACAATTCGCATATAATAATAGGCGCCGATAACCGATGCAATCACGCCCAAAATAGCCAACCAAATGAGATTAGCTTCATAAGCAGCCTTTAACACATAAAACTTACAAAAAAAGCCAAGCATTGGCGGAATCCCCGCCAACGAGAAAAGCAAAATCAGCATCGCCAATGCCTTAAGTGGATCACGCTTCGATAATAATTTGAGTGCTGCAATTTCAGTGACTGGTTGTCCGTCTCGCTCAACTGCCAAAATAAAAGCAAACGCACCAATACTCATAATGATGTAAATGACCATATATATCAACAGTGCTTGCACGCCAAACTCGGTTCCGGCTGCAAGTGCCATTAAAGCGTAGCCCATGTGAGCAATGGAAGAGTATGCCATGAGTCGTTTAATATCTGTTTGACCTATCGCGGCAATTGCACCTAGGAACATCGACAAAACTGAAAGCAACGCAATCACTTGTTGCCAATCAGAAACGACTGCCCCAAATGCGTCATGCAACACTCGCGCCAACAACCCAATCGCTGCGACTTTAGGTGCCGTTGCAAAAAAAGCTGTTATCGGTGTGGGTGATCCTTCATACACATCAGGTGTCCACATATGAAACGGAACTGCTGAAACCTTAAATGCCAAACCGGAGATAACAAAGATTAAACCAAACAAGAATCCAAGCGAACTGTTACTTTGATCGATCGCTTCAATAATCCCAGCAAACTGCGTTGTTCCAGCATAGCCATAAACTAAGGAGGCACCGTAAAGGAGCAATCCCGAGGATAGTGCACCTAATACAAAATATTTTAAACCAGCCTCAGTAGACCTGACACTGTCCCGTGCGAGTGCTGCAACCACATAAAGCGAAAGGGATTGCAATTCTAATCCCATATACAACGTCATAAGATCCCCGGCACTCACCATTATCATCATTCCTACAACCGCAAGCACAACCAAAATTGGATATTCAAACCTTAAGAGATCATGACGCGACATGTAATTTTCGCTGATAATCAAAATAATCGCCGCAGAGGCCAAAATCATTATTTTCGCAAATCGCGAAAAAGCGTCATCAACAAAGAGTCCGTCGAAAGCAATTCTGGTTTCGCCACCAAAGAACCCGATCAATGCTGCAATCCCAAGGAGCAATACAGCGGCAAACCAAACCAAAATCGAAGCCTGCTTATCACCTTTACTGTACACCCATCCAATCAATGTAATCATTGCAAATACTGAGAGTACTATCTCTGGGAAAATAACAGTTATATCAGCCCAAAACATCTTTACGCCTTTAGTTTGCAACAAAACGATTGAAAATCATTGCTTGCGATACTGCGTTTTCACGATTTATTACTAACGCTTCAACCGAAGGCCCAATAATGTCCAATATCGGAGCCGGATATACGCCAAACGTAATTGTTGCAAGTATCAGGGGCGCAAAAATAAGGCGTTCACGTGGCGATAAATCTGATATTGTTTTTAGACTCTCTTTCATCAAACCGCCAAAAACAATACGGCGATATAACCAAAGAGCATAGGCCGCCGAAAAAATCACACCAGTAGTAGCAACGACCGCTACCCAGGTATTCACCTGAAATACCGCAATCAAAGTCAAAAATTCGCCTATAAACCCACTTGTACCTGGTAATCCAACATTCGCCAAGCTGAAGATCATAAAGATCAAAGCATACGCCGGCATACGATTCACTATTCCACCATAAGCATCAATCGCACGGGTGTGTATACGGTCATATATAACACCGACACACAGAAATAACGCACCTGAGATGAATCCATGGCTGAGCATTTGAAAAATTGCTCCATCAATACCTTGTTGATTGAAGGCAAATATACCAATCGTTACAAACCCCATGTGAGCAACTGATGAATAAGCAATCAGTTTTTTTATATCTTCCTGCACAAGGGCAACCAAAGAGGTGTAAACAATTGCGATTGCACTCATCCAAAGCACAACCGGGGCCATGACTTCTGAACCAATCGGAAACATTGGCAAGCTGAATCTTAAAAACCCATAACCGCCCATTTTCAATAAAATTGAGGCTAGGACGACTGAGCCAGCCGTCGGTGCCTGAACATGTGCATCTGGTAACCACGTATGCACTGGCCACATTGGTAACTTGACAGCAAAACTTGCAAAGAAAGCGAGCCACAAAAGTGTTTGAATTCCGCCAATAATTTGAATTCCTAGCAAATCAAAGGAGTCAAAATTGAAGCTATGTTTAAGTAATTGTTCAATGTCTGTTGTGCCTGCATCAATATACATTCCAATGATTGCAATGAGCATCAAAACAGACCCTAAAAGAGTATACAAAAAGAACTTAAATGATGCGTAGATTCTTTCCTTACCACCCCATATGCCAATAATCAAAAACATGGGGATCAATCCGGCTTCAAAAAATAGATAAAATAGTACTAAATCAAGCGCCATAAACACGCCCAACATCAACGTTTCAAGTACCAAGAAAGCAATCATATATTCCTTGACTCGCGTGGTTACTGACCAACTTGCTAGAATTACCAACGGCATTATGAATGTTGTAAGCAAAACAAACAGAATACTAATGCCATCTACACCCATCTTGTACTTTAAGCCCAATAGCCACTCCCCCTCCTCGACAAACTGAAAGCCTGTATCGTTGACATCAAAGCCAGTCAAAATAAAAAGTGAGGTCAAGAATGTTGCAAGGGTAGCAAATAAAGTAGCATATTTGGCATTTCGCTGCGCAGATGAATCATCACCCCGCAAGAATAATGCCAAAATAAGTGCTGCAATCGCTGGAATAAATGTCGTTATTGACAACAGGTTATCCATTACTGCCCACCACCAATTGACATCCAGGTTATTAAAACCGCAATACCGACAACCATCCAAAAAGCGTATGTGAAGATATACCCTGATTGTGCGCGACCAGTGAGTCGCGTTAACAGCGGGATAAAACTGATAGCAACACCATTTATCGTACCATCAATAACACCGCTATCACCCTTTCGCCAAAATAATCTTCCAAGGAAGAATGCGGATTTGACAAAAAGTTTGTCATAAAGTTCATCAAAATACCATTTATTTTTTAAAAACAGGTAAAGCGGTCGTTGCTGATGTGCTAACTGTCCCGGCAGTTCTGGTCTTAAAATATAAAACCAAAAGGCAACAAAGAAACCAATCACCATTGCTAAAAAGGGAGACGTCTTTACCCAGTAAGGAACATTATGTGCATCAGTGAGCAGAGTATTGTTAGGCCCAAAGAATAATGCACCCTCACCTGGTTGACCTGCAAATATGTAATGATCATGATGGTGCGGATCAAATGTTGATTCATCTTGATCTGTAGTCGCCTTGCTCACTTGGTCATACGACGTTTCATCATGTATCGCCTCAACATAGGTAATACCATAAAATTTAGCAACCTGATCAACATGACCGAAATATGATTTATAGAAAATCACTCCCGCAAAAATTGAACCAATAGCCAATATAGTAATTGGAATAAGCATCATGATTGGGCTCTCGTGAGCATGTTCATAAACTTTACGATCACCGCGCGCCTGCCCAAAAAAAGTTAAAAATAGAAGGCGCCATGAGTAAAAGCTTGTAAATAACGCAGCGATAATGAGCGACCAAAACCCAAATGATGTACCAGCAGCAAAAGCGCTTTCCACTATGGCATCTTTAGATTGAAACCCCGAAAATCCAATTGGTATTTCATTGATTGTAAACATCCAAACCGGTATGCCCACACCTGTAATGGCAAGCGTTCCAATCAACATTGCAAGAAATGTATACGGAATTTTCTTTCTTAGCCCGCCGTAATTCAACATATCTTGTTCATGATGCATGGCATGAATGACTGATCCAGCACCCAAAAACAACATTGCCTTAAAAAATGCGTGTGTGAACAAATGAAACATTGCCGCCGAATACATCCCGACGCCAGCTGCAACAAACATGTAGCCTAATTGCGAGCAAGTAGAGTAAGCAATAACTCGCTTAATATCTGTTTGTACAAGACCAACAGAAGCTGCAAACACGGCTGTTGATGCTCCAATAACGGTAATAAACGCAGTAGCATTAGGAGCGAATTCCATAAGTGGCGACATACGACAAACCAAAAACACGCCAGCTGTTACCATTGTTGCCGCATGAATTAAAGCCGATACAGGCGTGGGACCTTCCATCGCATCTGGCAACCATGTATGCAAAAGTAATTGCGCCGACTTGCCCATTGCACCAATAAACAGCAGAAAACATACCAGTTCAACCGCACTCCAAGAGGTCCACAAAAATTCAATCTGCATCTCAGCTAATTCATGAGTTGAGGCAAAGATATCGGTTAAATTTATTGAATCAACTAGAAAAAAAAGGCTAAAAATACCAAGAGCAAATCCAAAGTCCCCAATACGATTGACCACAAATGCCTTAATTGCCGCAGCGTTAGCGGATGGTTTTTTAAAGTAAAATCCAATTAACAGGTATGAAGCAACGCCAACACCCTCCCAGCCAAAAAACATCTGAACGAGATTATCGGCGGTTACCAACGCTAACATTGCAAATGTAAAAAAACTCAAATAGGCAAAGAAGCGTGGTTTATAGGATTCATTCTCGCTCCATTGAGGGTCATGATCCATATAACCTATGCTATAGAGATGGACGAGACTCGAGACAGTTGTAACGACAACAAGCATAATCGTCGTTAAACGATCCATGCGAATAGCCCAGTCAGTACTCAATGATCCGCTATCAATCCACCTAAGAATAGAAACAGAATAGTAACCGCCTTCATACGCGTTTGGATCAAAGAAAAGGAAAATAACCCAACTTAAAATCGCAGATGCAAATAAAATCCCTGTTGCGATCCACTGAGCAATTATTTCTCCAATAAACTTCCAGCCAAAGCCACAAATTATTGCTCCTACTAACGGAGCAAACAGGACAAAGGTTTCCACTGTCTCTTTATCCCTTCATGACATTGATGTCTTCAACGGCAATTGAACCACGATTGCGAAAAAAGCAAACAAGGATCGCTAAACCAATGGCTGCCTCAGCAGCGGCAACAGTCAATACAAACAGTGTAAAGACTTGACCCACCATATCACCCAGAGATACTGAGAAAGCAACCAGGTTAATGTTTACAGCCAGTAACATAAGTTCAATACTCATAAGCAAAATAATGACATTTTTTCTGTTCAAAAATAAACCGAAAATCCCGATTACAAAAAGAGTCGCAGCCACCGTCAAATAATGCTCTAATCCAACCACATTCTTGGCCTTTGTTTGCTTTGATTTCTATGCAATTATAGAACTTAGTAAAACTCTTCAATCCGAATTTAAATTTCGCATTGACGAATAAGTACCTATTCCAAAGAAACCCTTCATAATCAGGTATTAATTTTGATTTGGAATGCCCTATACAATTTGCGATTGAACAGATCAGTTAATATTGAAATTTGCTTCAATCTTCCAGTTTGTTTTTAACAAGAAAAATTTATCAACGGACACGACAAGAATGGTCACCAAATCATTGAATATTGCTACAAACCTTGGCCGGATTTAACGTCTCGCAATTCAAGCGATATCTTTGGATCACGGTACATTTGTGCCAAAACATCTTGACGTTTAATATCTTGGCGATGTCGAAGCGTTAGAATAATCGCACCAATCATTGCCACAAGCAAAATCAATCCGGCGACTTGAAACAACAAAAAATACTCATCATACAAAATCAGCCCAAGGGCCTCAGTATTGTGATATTCTGCCGGAATTACCTGAGTCCGCTTAGTTTCTGCGATATGACTTGGTTCCCATACCCCAAATGCAACAACAAATTGCATCAAGATAACGACCGCTATCAACAGAGCTAAAGGCATGTATTGCGCCATTCCGGCCTTTAATTTCGCGAAATCAATGTCCAACATCATCACAACAAACAGAAACAGCACGGCAACAGCACCGACATACACAATGATTAACAACATTGCTATAAACTCAGCACCTAAGAGGACGAAAAGGCCTGCGGAAGACAGAAAGGAGAGGATTAACCACAATACAGAATAAACAGGATTTCGACTTATCACGGTCAATAAACCACCAATAATCGCAGTCATCGCAAACAGATAAAAGGCGACGGCACTCACCCCTCATCCTCCAAAACTTCTTTGGCTAATAATAAAGCACATGTGACAGCTGGAAGGCCGGCAAAAACCGTCATTTGTCCAATAGCCTCAATAATTTCTTGTTTTGTTGCTTCTGCTTCAATAAGGTGCCTAACAGCCTGCCGGATAGCAACATCCGCTTGTGCCCCTTGACAAACCAATCCTGCTAGTGTCAAAAAAAGACGTGTTTTTGCATCCAGGCCATCTTTATTTATGGTCTTACCAAACCAAAACTCCATTGTCTCTTTAGACATCGTTGGCCAGAGCGTTTCAAAGTCTTTCGGATTAAATGATTCTAGAGCGGGATTTAGTGCTTTAGCCATCTGTTGAGCATGTTGAAGCATGAGCTCAAATGGGTTTGAATAGAAATTATTCATCGGTAAGGAGCATCCAGTTCTAGGTTACGAGCAATTTCCGCTTCCCATCGGTCGCCATTCTCGAGTAACTTTTTCTTATCATAGAATAATTCTTCACGAGTTTCGGTTGCAAACTCAAAATTCGGCCCTTCAACAATTGCATCAACAGGGCAGGCTTCCTGACAAAAGCCGCAATATATACACTTTGTCATGTCAATATCATAGCGTGTAGTACGCCTTGACCCATCATCACGTGGTTCAGCATCAATAGTTATAGCCTGCGCCGGGCAAATTGCCTCACAAAGTTTACAGGCAATACATCTTTCTTCACCATTTGGATAACGCCGTAAAGCATGCTCTCCTCGAAACCGTGGACTCAATGGTCCTTTTTCGTGCGGATAATTTACAGTTGCTTTCGGAGCAAAAAAGTACCGCAAACCCAATTTCATTCCTTTAACGAAATCAGCAAGCAAAATATACTTAATTGCTCGTATGTAATCAACTTGAGCCATCAATTTACCATTTCCAGAATTTCAGAGCTAACAAAATTTTTTATTTTCCAAAAATCAAAACCGACGTAAGTATAACGCTCCTGCCACCGATCTTACGCATGTCATTTTGTATCGCTAAATTGAAAAACAGTCAAGTGATGGTCAGATGACATTAGCAATTCCCGCTAACTCGGGTGAATAGTAACGAGTGTCATTCGAACTCTAAGTCTTTGAGAAAACTAGAAAA
>JAPORV010000412.1 GCA_026710055.1 Aestuariivita sp. | reverse complement strand
GATATTAAGAAATTGTACCAAATATCGGAAATCTTCGTCAGAACAAACGCATCAAAAAAAGTACATGTTTTCAAAATTTTACAAGTGAATTTAGGGTTTTTAACAGACACTATTTAGAGATTCTTACTGACTCCTGACTAAACAACATTTATGAACCGGCCCCCTCAAACCATTACATGTGCCGCGATGCATTTCAGAGTTGAACGGACGACTGATAAAAATGCAACATTACACTCATTCACATCCTCAAAGTTGGAATTAAAAGCGACAACGGCAATAATTACAAGAACAGGCGTAATCAATGCCGCCATCGCCTACGAACTCTCTAAATCGGGTTGGAAAACAATCTCAGTTGATCGCAATAAACAGATGGGACATAGTTCTACATCCGGTTCATGCGCGATCATCAGAATGTGCGATTCGACCTTCGATGGAACCGCTTTAGCTTGGGAAGGTTATCATTACTGGCTCAACTGGAAACATTACCTCAACTTACCAGAAAAAACGCCACTAGTAACCTTGCGTGAAGTCGGTTGCCTAACGATAAAATCAAAGGCTGATGGCTTCCTGAAAAAACATATGAAATATTCCGATGAATTGAATTGTCCCTACGAAGAATTAATGCCAAAAGAAATTAAAGAACGATTACCCATTTATTCATTGACAAGTTTTTCACTCGCCAAACTCATCGACGATCCTCACTTTGGAAAGCCAAATAAGCATTAAATAAATGGGGTAGTTTTTTGGCCGAATGCTGGCTATGTCACTGATCCTGCACTTTCCACCCAAAACTTAATGAATGCAGCTCAAAAACATGGTGCTGTTGTGCGTGGTGGTGGTGTGGTTTCTGACATCTTACAGGAAAAGAAGCACGTCAAAGGAATTCGACTGACAAGCGGAGAAGAAATTTATGTACAGGTTATCATCAATGTTGCAGGCCCTGGATCTTCTGCAATCAACAAAATGGCAAAAGTAACAGACGATATGACCGTTAAAACAAGAAGTGGCACATATCCCAGCACCAGAAAATTTTGATCTTGAAGCAAACGGCCTGATCGTATCCTATAATGATATTGCTTGTTACATTCGAACTGAACAAGGTAATTATATTCTCATTGGATCAAAAGATCTAGAGTATAATTCACATTGTTGAGCGTAGAGTGACACTGAATGTGAGCAAAACTTTTCTGATCAGTGGAAAATACAAGTTATGCGATATGCGTGGCGTGTCCCTTCGCTCGGTTTACCGTCCTACATGAAAGGTATTGTCGACTTATACGATACATCAACCGGTTGGATACCAATCTACGATAAATCTTCACTCGAAGGTTTCTATATGGCTTGTGAAACATCAGATAACCAATTTAAGAACGCCACAATTATCGGGGAAATTATGACCGCTTTAGTTGAATACTGCACAAACGAAAACGATTACGACGCAAATCTATTAGTATTTATGTTACACTATCTGCAACGTGACGTTAATATCGGATTTTACTCAATAAAACGAAAAATCATACAAATTCGAACTTTTCTGTATTAGGATAATTCCAAAAACCGATAATTTCCATTTGATTGGAAAAAAATGACCGAAAAATCAATATCACCCGGTATTCGTCGTTCCACGGCGGTCAGAACGCAATGTCGAATAGAGAACATGCGTGCGCCAGCGGCCTGCTATTTGCAAGTAACTCTGTCCAACACCTTCATATTTAAAGCCAACTGACTCTAGCAATGCCCGCGATGCCTTATTCTCCGGTAAACACGCCGCTTCCATTCGAGATAAATCCAATACAGAAAATGCAAAATGCACAACCGTAAACAAAGCCTCTTTCATAAATCCTTGACGCGTATACTGCTCACCAATCCAATACCCAAGCGTTCCACTTTGAGAAGGACCACGTCGAATGCTCTCAATAGTGATTGCACCAATCAGTTCTCTGTCTTCCCTTTGAAAAATAAAAAACGGAAATGCCGAGCCATTTGAAATCGCCCGATTTGCCCAATAAAGACGGTTGTAATATGTTTTTCGAGATAAATGGTCTGCTGACCAAGCTGGTTCCCATCCTATTAAAAAATCGCGGCTGCTTCCCCGAAGTGTAATCCACGAGCGATAATCCGAGTGTTTTGGTGGTCGCAATAACAAACGCTCGGTTTCAATACTTAACTTGCGCCTGGATAAAACCATTTCACCGTTTAGGTAACCCTTCTTTGCTGTAAGGCATCATAAGTTGGTGCATTGGCAATCGGGCCATAAAGCGCAAGTGTCATAGGCGTTTGCGTAGCCATAAATTCAGCAAATTCACGAATTTTGGCTATTGTAACAGCATCGATCTTTTCAATAGTTTCATCCAAACTGGGCACACGACCCCAAATCTGAACCAACCTAGCGAGCCTTTCCGCACGACTTGAGGGGCTTTCTAAACCCATTAAAAGACCAGCTTTCATTTGCGCCCGCGCCCGCAATATTTCCTGCTCATCGACTGTGTCTGCAATTCGCTTGATTTCATCAATTGTAACCGTAGAGAGTTCGCTAATGCTTTCTTCGGAAGTGCCTGCATAAATTGTCATCGTTCCTGTATCAGAATAGGCGCCAATTTGAGCGTAAATTGTATAACATAGACCACGTCGTTCTCTAATTTCTTGAAATAATCGCGAAGACATGCCACCACCTAGAGCAATGGCATATACTTGCGCCTCAAAAATTTTGTCATCTCGATAACCCGGTGATTCAAAGGCCAAAGCAAAATGTGTTTGTTCTAAGTTCTTCTCAACTCGCACCTCACCATTCGTAAAGCTTGCGGGTTCTACCTGACACACATCACGTGGAGAAAGTTTACCTAAATGTTCATCAGCCAACGCCATGATTTCCGAATGATTGACAGCACCAGTGGCAGAAAGAATTAATCGCTCAGGACCATAATGCTCCTTTACAAAATTCAATAAATCTGTCCGCGAGAATTGCTGCACACGCCCCGATGACCCGAGGATGCTCCGACCCATAGATTGATCCAAATAACTCCGCTCTTGTAACCACTCAAATATAACATCATCTGGTGTATCGCGGGTTTGCCCAATTTCTTGTAAAATTACCCCACGCTCAGTTTCAATCTCATTTGGTTGAAAGAGGGGATTCAAAAGAATATCAACAATAACATCCAGAGCAAGTGCTACATCATTCTCTAAAACACGTGCAAAATACGCCGTAACTTCACGTGAGGTGTAGGCGTTTATGTATCCTCCTACATCCTCAATTTCCTCAGCAATCTGTAATGCACTGCGTCGTGACGTGCCCTTGAATGCCATATGTTCCAAGAAATGCGCTACACCGTTTTGCTCCTGTCGTTCGTGACGACCACCTGCAGAAACCCAAATTCCAACTGCTGCAGACTTAAGACCTGGCATATGTTCTGTAACAATACGCACACCGTTGGGTAACGTATCTAAACTTATACTCACTTTGCTATATTCCTTCTAATATGCGACTGAATAGACACCGAATCATTGGGTAATTGGATTACTCGCTCCGGCCTTTGCTGTAAATCTGCCATCCGTGCAGGCAAAGATGGATGTACACCGCACGCAACTTGAACCGCCTTTGGAAATTTTGCTGGATGCGCCGTAGCTAGCGAAATCATGGGAATGCCTGCTTCGCAAAATGATTTACCCACACGTACACCAATGGCAGAATGGGGACATAATAATATCCCATTCTCATGCAATATATTGGAAATTGTCGCCTGAGTCTCATCCTCAGACACGCGACCCGACTTATACATATCGGTAAGAACCTGAAACGGGTCATGTGACAAATGAAAACCGCCTCTTTGTAGTTCATTCATCAGACGAATTATTACTTCCCCATCACCTTTATGGGCAAAAAACAGCGCACGTTCAAAATTTGAAGATATCTGAATGTCCATTGATGGACTTATTGACGGCTTTGTTGCATTTTTGAAATATCCATGCCCTGTAAGGCAACGATGCAATATATCATTTTGATTGGTGGCAACAACTAAGTCCTTTATGGGCAAACCCATAGATTTTGCTATAAACCCTGCAAATATATCCCCGAAGTTTCCAGTTGGTACCGAAAAAGACACTTGACGATATGGCGCACCCAAACTAACAGCCGCCGAGACATAATAAACAATCTGGGCTAAGACCCTTGCCCAATTTATTGAATTAATGGCTGCCAACCCTACCTCATCACGAAAATTAAAATCATTGAAGAAATCTTTCAATAAAGCCTGACAAACATCAAAATCACCATCAATTGCTAATGCATGCACATTGGCTTCCTGCGAAGTCGTCATCTGACGTCGTTGTACGTCTGAAATACGATCATGCGGATACATAACAAAAACATCAACATTCTTTAATCCGCGAAACGCTTCTATTGCTGCTGAACCAGTATCACCCGATGTTGCGCCGACAATTGTGACACGTTTGTTTCGCATTGACAGTACAGCTTGGAAAAGCTGTCCAACAACTTGCATCGCAAAGTCCTTAAACGCCAAAGTAGGCCCATGAAAAAGTTCAAGTAAAAAGTGACCATGATCAATTTGTACCAGTGGCGCACGAGCAGGATGTGAAAAACTAGTGTACGCACGACGAATGCAATCCCGTAGAATATTTTCAGTCACTCCCTGGCCAACAAAAGGACGCATAATCCGAAATGCAATTTCCTCATATTCGAGATTAGCAAGTGCTGCGAATTCAATATCGCTTAACCGCGGAATTTCCTTGGGGACATACAACCCTCCGTCTCTTGCAAGCCCTGACAACATCACATCTTCAAAACTCAGCTCATCAGCTTTCCCCCGGGTCGAAATATACTTCATTCTTTGTTACCCCTTAATTGCGATAGATCGATGTCTAAATGCAAAAACAGACATAATTCCCCAAATAGCCGCAAGCGAAAACCACGTCATCGCATATTCGAAGTGATTATTTGGAATACCGCTCATATCAACTGGCACCGGTGTAACTCCTTTGTCAGTTAACGATCGCGCTATCAACAAAACAGGAAGCGTTTCTAATTCAGAAGCCATTGAATCAACATCACGCGCGAACCAAATGTTGCTTGCGTAATCAGTGTCTGGTATAAAACGATCAATTTCATTCGGCCAATGAAGATTACCAGTTATTTTTGTCGTATTCATCTGACGTTCTGCATTTTTTTCACTAACTGGCACAAATCCACGGTCTATCATAATGCGACGACCATCAGAAGTCTGAAAGGGCGCGATAATACGATAGCCAGCACCAACGCGTTTAATGGAAACCAATACATGAAGTTCGCCAGGTAAAAACGATCCATTAACGACCACAGGCAAGTAACGATTTTTTGCTCGTTCCAATTGTTGTGGGAGCGGTTGCGGTTTACCAGAAATCTTTGATTCAATTTCTTGTAGAAGATTTTCTTTCCAGTTGAGCCGTTGGAGTTGCCAAATTCCTAAACCGGTCAGCAATATTGTCCCTGAGAGACCAAAAAAGAAGAAAATTACCGCTTTACGCATACATGAACCTCTTTTGTCAAAAACGACAAGAGAGAAAATTCATAGGTGTCCAGAATACAATAATATTGTCCATTCCATTAGTGTGCACCCGGCATCTGAGCAACACCCCAAATATAGACAGCAAAAAAGAGAAATAGCCATACAACATCAACGAAGTGCCAATACCAAGCGGCGGCCTCAAAACCAATATGTCGCTCAGGGGTAAAATGATCCTTCATGGCTCTCATCCAACACACAGTGAGAAATATTGTACCAATTATGACGTGAGCACCATGAAATCCTGTGGCCATAAAGAAATTAGAAAAGAATTTATCTTCGCCAAATTCCCAGCCCTTATACAGAAGGTAAGAGTATTCGTAAGCCTGCAGCACGGTAAAGGCAACACCAAGAATAATTGAAATTCCAAGACCCCAGACAAGTGCCTTACGATCATTATCATGAACAAGCGCGTGATGCGCCCAAGTTACGGCACATCCCGACAACAAGAGGATAAGCGTATTGATAAGTGGTAAGTGAAATGCATCAACATGATAAATTTCCGGCTGAATATATTCCGTACCAATATACTCGCTCATTGGATACATAGCGTGTTTGAAAAAACTCCAAAACCATGCTGCAAAAAACATAACTTCAGACATGATGAACAAAATAAAACCATACCGAAGCCCGAGCCGAACAATTGGTGTATGATCACCTTGACGACTCTCATTCACGACCTCAGTCCACCAGCCGAACATTGTATAAAAAATAGCAACAAACCCAATCCAAAATACGAAGGGCGTTACGTCATGTAGCCATAAAACAGTTCCAAAAAGCATCGTAAACCCGGAAATAGCGCCAATAAAGGGCCAGATTGATGGATTTAAAATATGATAATTATGATTTTTTGTATGTGCCATTTTCAGTATTCTCTCAATCTATTTCTGTCGCACACTCTTAACGCGATTGACCACTTCAGACGTTTTGAATTCGATTGGTATGTCAATTTCATAAAATGTGTAAGACAACGTGATTGTGTGTATAAATTGCCCATCTTTATCCGTAAGAATATCTGGATCTACATAGAATGATACCGGCATCTCCACGCGCTCATCTGGCATTAGAATTTGTTCTTCAAAACAAAAACAATCGATTTTTGAAAAAAAACTACCAGCCTGATAAGGCACAACATTATAAGAAGCTGAACCAGCAACAATCCGATTTGTTGGATTATATGCTTCAAAAAATGCAAGACCTGTTTCTCCTAAGCGCAATTTCATCTCACGCTGTACTGGCCGAAATTGCCACGGCATGTCTCGTTCAAGCGAGGCATCAAAACGCACAATAATAGTTTCATCAAGAATATTGTCTGCATCTGCTTCCGCGACCACAGGCGTTCCACCAAATCCTGTCACTCTACAAAACCAGTCATAAAATGGTACCGACGCCCACGCCATACCTCCCATGAAAAAGACGAGCATAAGCGTTTGCGTCACTGTTTTTGCTTTGCCATTATTCATTTTAAAATTATTTCTCCACTTGTATTAGCCACTGGACCAGAACTGAGTTTGGCTATCGTTAACCCAAATACAATAATGATAAATGCCGCAAGTGACAGGCCAACTCCCAAATTTCGACCGAACCGACGTTGATGCAGTTCATGTTCTACCTGAATACTCATACCCAACTATTCCATCCAGTTTGATGAATTGTCGCATCAGCCAAGATTGCGCCAAAGTGCAAAAAAAGATAAATGAGTGACAATCGAAAAAAATCTTTTTCCAACCGATAATTATCAGCATCCGATATATCTTCATCTCTCATCCAAATGCGAATCGCCCCAATAAGCAATAACGGATTCAAAATTATCGCAACCATGAAATATAAAATGCCGCCCAGAGGTGTGAAAAGATTTGCAAAAGCAATAACAGCCAACAAAAACGAGTAACCAAGAATATATGTTCGGGTCGTCCGACGACCATGCGTAACCGTCATCATTGGTATATTAGCGTTATCATAATCTGAACGCATAAAGAGTGCTAACGCCCAGAAATGTGGTGGCGTCCAGACAAAAATAAGCGCAAACATTAACCAAGCTTCTACACTCATCGCGCCACTTGCTGCAACCCAGCCAATCACCGGTGGAAGTGCCCCTGCCGCACCACCAATAACGATATTTTGAGGAGTTATTCGTTTTAGCCACAATGAATAAATGACGACATAAAAGAAAATTGTGAACGCTAACAAACCAGCTGCGAATAAATTCGCTGCTAATCCAAGCATAACGATACTCAATCCAGATAGACCCAAACCAAGCGCAAGCGACTCATCTGAACTCACTTTCCCGGATGGTACGGGTCGATTTCTTGTTCTGTGCATAACTTGGTCAATATCTGCATCACACCACATATTGAGTGCACCGGATGCGCCCGCGCCAAGCGCGATAAATAAAATAGAGGCAAGTGCAATCATCGGATTAATGGTATTCGGCGCGGCAACCAAGCCAACAAATGCTGTGAACACAACCAGTGACATCACACGTGGCTTAAGCAAGGCGACGTAATCACTGAACGCCGCATCACCTGTCGATACGTTTGTACTGTACCCAATATCAGACACTACATGATCCTCACGATAAGCAAGAGGTAAGATGATTTTGACATGCGCACAATCGAATTAATTCTCGGCAATTTTATACTCCGGCCAATTACCAGCATATTCCTCAATTGCATTTTGCAACCAGATATCGTAATTCTCTTGGTTCATCACTTCAACAGTAATTGGCATATAGGCGTGATCCTTACCGCATAGTTCAGAACATTGCCCGAAAAATATACCTGTTTTCTCCGCCTTAAACCAAAGTTCCGCTAACCGACCCGGGACAGCGTCTTGTTTCACCCCAAATGATGGTATTGTCCAAGAGTGAATAACATCTGCTGCTGTGATTTGCATCACAACAGTTTTATCTACAGGTACAACAACACGAGTATCTGTTGCTAACAGATACTCGTCATCGCTATACCCATATTCTGGCAAGTCTTCTTTCGCGAGCAAAAAACTATCAAATCCAAATTCATGATCGACATATTCATATCCCCAATACCATTGAAAGCCGGTCACCTTGATTGTGATATCCGCTTCTGGAATTTGTTGTTGCTTGAACAGAACGGGTAAAGAAAATGCGCCAATGAATATCAAAATAACAATAGGAATTACTGTCCAAGTGACCTCAATCGGTGTATAATGTGTGAATTTTGCGGGCGTTGGGTTGGCGCGACGATTAAATCGCACGATGCAAATAGCGAGTAAGGCGACTACAAATACACAAATTGCTGTAATGATAATCAGAATAAGTAGATCAAGCCATTGCAGGTCATGCGCTAATTCTGTTACTGCAGGTTGAAACCCTATCCCGCCGGGAACCGGTTTTCCCACGATGTTGCCACTCTGCGCTAACGCAGTACTTCCAATCATTGTGGCTGCAACTGCAACCATTGAAAATAAATTGTTCATCAAATTTTCCTAATTCATCATCAATTTCAATATAGAGTTTTTTTTGGGATTTTTGATATAAAAAAAAGACCGATATGTTATTATAATTCGTTTTGCGATAAAGACCATACTTCACGTTTGATTAGCAATATTTTTGACAATATAAAAGGGGACACGTCTTATGAGCCTGCATTCGTTTCAACCTTTTGATACAGCGATAAATCAAAATGACGCCATTCGTATTCTTAAGAATGCAACCGAACGCGCGGATGATGGAGAATTATTTCTTGAAAGACGTCAATCCG
Source organism: Aestuariivita sp. (assembly GCA_026710055.1). Classification (GTDB taxonomy): domain Bacteria; phylum Pseudomonadota; class Alphaproteobacteria; order Rhodobacterales; family Rhodobacteraceae; genus JAPORY01. The sequence goes on along the minus strand of JAPORV010000412.1, from coordinate 1,471 downwards.
AATCGCTTGTTTTTGAGGAGCAACGATTAAAAACAGCAAGTTTTAACACATCAGAAGGATTTGGGTTACGAGCTGTCCAAGGAGAGGTGACCGGTTATGCACACTCAAATGACATCAGCTCCGTCAATATGCTCCGTGCAGCGGAGACTGTACGTTTTGCCATGCAAAAAGGTGGTGGAATATGGGCAAATTCCCCCACTAAGACTGACAAAAAATGCTACAGTAGCAAAGATCCCACTCTTGGTATAGCGCTTTGTCAAAAAATAGAAACGCTTCGTTCTATTGATGACTATCTGCGGGGACTCGACCCACGGGTTATTCAGGTTTCAGCTTCGCTAGGAACCACATTACAGGAAGTCATCATCCTCCGCCCTGAAGGCTTGAAACTCAGCGATACACGCCCTATGGCACGGCTCAATATTTCTGTCATTGTTGAACATAATGGAAGACGCGAAAGTGGAGGTACAGGAGGCGGTGGAAGGGTTAATCTTGAGGGAATTATCGCAACATCAAACTGGCAAGCAAAGGCTCGGGAAGCATTAAGAATCGCTCTTGTCAATCTGGAGGCGGATGCCGCACCAGCCGGTGTGATGGATGTAGTATTGGGACCAGGTTGGCCTGGTGTTCTTTTGCATGAAGCGGTTGGGCATGGACTTGAAGGAGACTTCAACCGTAAAGGCACATCAGCTTTTGCTGGACTAATGGGGCAAAGAGTAGCTGCGAGGGGCGTACATGTTGTGGACGATGGAACATTACCGAATCGGCGTGGATCAATCATGATTGATGACGAAGGCACACCAAGTGCTTATAATCTGTTAATTGAAGACGGAATTCTTGTCCGATATATGCAAGATCGACAAAGTGCAAGACTCATGAATGTTTCATCAACTGGCAATTGTCGCAGACAATCATTTGCCCATGCGCCTATGCCGCGAATGACTAATACTTATATGCTAAATGGTACATCTGATCCTAAAGACTTAGTTGCTGAACTAAAAAACGGAATTTATGCTGTTGGCTTTGGCGGTGGTCAAGTTGATATTACTAATGGTAAATTTGTTTTTTCTTGCACAGAAGCCTATCGCGTAACAAATGGAAAGATTGGTAAGCAGATTAAAGGGGCAACTTTAATTGGTGATGGCGCGACTGCTTTGCAGCAGATTCGTGGTCTGGGTAATGATATGGCGCTTGACCCTGGAATTGGAAATTGCGGCAAGCAAGGCCAGTGGGTGCCTGTAGGTGTGGGGCAACCATCAGTACTCATTGGTGGGTTAACGGTTGGCGGCGCTAAGGTATAGTTGAAGTTGAAAAATGACTATCCGGTTGAAGGGATTGAGAGAACTGATGTTAACGAATTGTTACTGTTGTTAGGTAGTGTCTGTTAAAAAACCCCCCTTTTCTGGCGACTGCCAAGAGAAAAATATGAATATTTTTCATCGCAATATCAAATTTATTGGGGAATTTTACCGCA
>JAPORV010000085.1 GCA_026710055.1 Aestuariivita sp. | reverse complement strand
GCCGCTACCGCCGGTTCAGCATCACCAACAAGCATCCCTGCAAGGTCACCACCGCAGTGGCGCGGGAACTTGTGGGCTTCATCTGGGCGATCGTCTGCGACGTCGCCGACCAACCCCACGCCAGCCGAGCGCTGGCCTGAGACTGACAAGAGGAGAAACGCACCAGCATGATGAACCTGAGAGGCCGACAGCCCGATGGGAGAACCCTCGTTATCTCTTTGCGGCACATCCCTTCGGGGTCTGTGACCCGCGTTTTAAGACAGAGGCAGTTCCGTGACGAAAGTGACGTCTGGCGGTACCCAACCCGCGGATATCAGAGTGATCCACCGTCGTTCAAAGCTGTCGGTCTCTCAGGTCCATTATTATGGTGCGTGCGGAGGCACACGATGACATATGAGCCACATAAATCAACCAGTCAATCCATATCAGGGACGATACGGATTGGTCAATTCATCTCGGTGTTTTGGATGGCAAACATGTCCTTTATTTAGAGCGTTTTCCCGCAACAGGCGGTCTATCTTCGCTTGTTCATGTCGGGAGCCGTCTACCGGCCGCCAGCACAGCCATGGGTCGCATTTTCATTGCGAATCGAGAAGAAAAAACGATTCGCAAGATGTATTCTGATCTGGATCAAGGATCTGTTCGAAAAATTTTACGAGGACGTGCACTGGATCAAAGTCAATCGTTCGTCGAAAGCGTGGGCCGCTTTGAGAGCGGTTTGTGCAGTGTGGCTGCTGGCATACGGGATATGTCTGGAGCTGTCGTCGCCGTAATCAGTGTCACTCAGATGACATCAAATGTACCGATCGACGTCCCAGGTAAGGTATTGCATGCTGCCGATGCTATTTTGATCGGTCTAGATTTCAAAAATTGATCGACTATCCATAACACTTTTGACAAGTACATATGTAGCGACGTTGCTGTGCTATAGAACATATTTTGCAGTGTATTCGTCGCATTGAATTGATGCGAATATTTCCTTCATTCTGGATGTATATTTTCCAAAGCTGTGCGGCCCAAAATATGTTTTCATTAATTGTACAAGTGATCAATTTAATAATTGAGTTCAATAATTTCAGCATACTCAAAGTATTGACAAAAGCTATTGGATAGTGTAAAAAGTTTATTATTAAGTATTTAATGTTACTTAGGAGGAGTAATGCAGACGCCCAAAATTAACTTGATCACCTTTTTTTTTGTTAGCGCAATAATTGGCGTTGCAACGGCGACCTTCGCTGATATTCATCCAGGAGACATAATTTATAATGACGGGGCGGTGAAACAATCGCTGAGCGGAAAAGCAGGTGATATCGAATCTGGCGCAGAAATCATGAACAAAGGTGCAGGGAATTGTATCGCTTGCCATCAAGTTACAGCACTTAGCCACCTACCATTTCATGGTGAAATCGGGCCTTCTTTAGATGGTACAGCAGATCGTTGGAGTGAGGCGGAATTACGCGGTATTGTTGCAAATGCTAAAATTTGGTTTCCTGAAACTATTATGCCTGCTTTTTACAAGACAACAGGGTTCATCCGTCTTGGTGACGCTTACACAGGAAAAGCCCATGAAGGTAACGTAGAACCTTTGTTGACGGCCCAACAAATTGAAGACGTTGTCGCCTTCTTGATGACACTCAAAGAGGAGTAAGGAGAGAATAATGCAATTCACACGTAGACAAACCCTTATTGCTGGTTCTGGTTTGATTGCTGCGACATTATTGCCAATTTCGGCAATCGCTGCAAGTTACCCAGATGTCGGAGTTCCTGATGATTTTACTGGCGGATCTCCAGTGAGTTCAGGTGATATAACCTTGGATACGCCCGAAATTGCCGAGAATGGGAACACAGTACCGATTAGGGTGGTGGCGCCGGGAGCCGTTGAAATAAGAGTCTATGCAATGGGCAATCCGCTACCCGGTGTAACAGCGGTTAGTTTCGGGGCACTTGCAGCGTCACAATCGACATCGACCCGGGTGCGACTTGCCGGTACACAAGATGTGCTGGCAATTGCTAAAATGGCTGATGGTAGCTTTATCAGCACAAGTAACCAAGTCAAAGTGACAATTGGCGGCTGTGGTGGCTGAAGATTCAAGGAGAAAACTAAAATGGCAAAAGGAGTAAAACCTCGCGTTAAGGTTCCAAAATCTGCAAAGGCTGGAGAGGCAATTGTCATTAAAACACTCATTAGTCATAAAATGGAGTCGGGGCAGCGTAAAGATAAGGAAGGAAACATAGTACCACGCTCAATTATCCATCGCTTTACATGCGATTTTGAAGGTCAAAACGTCATTGATATTATTTTGGCACCGGCAATATCAACCAATCCATATTTTCAATTTGAAGCTGCAATATCGCATTCTGGTGAGTTTAAGTTCACTTGGTACGATGACGATGGTGAAGTTTATGAGGAAATTAGGGCAATCAATGTAACGTAACTTACGGTGACAAATTAAGGAGGAATGCCAGTGAAAAAGCTAGCCATAATTACAGTTACAGTTTTTCTTTCTATAAAAGCTGCATCTGCTGACCCTGATAACGATAGTTTAATCATTAACGATGACATACAACTTGTCACCGAAACAGCAGCACCCATACATTTAGAGAATCTCGATACAATATATTCAGGTTGGCGTTTTCGAACAGATGAGACTCAGGCACTTCAGGTAGATGATTTTGACAATCCGGCAATGGTTTTTGTTGATAAAGCGATTGATTTATTCAACACTATTGATGGAATAGAAGGTAAAGCCTGCGTATCTTGTCATGAGAGCGTTGCGCAATTCAGGGGCCTGTCAGCTATCATGCCAAAAGTTATTGATGGCGAATTGGTCGTATTGGAAAGTTTTATAAACGATCACCGAGATCAGGTTATGGGAGCAGAGCCGTGGAAATGGTCTGGTGAAAAGATGCAATCTATGGTGGCACTCATTGGACTTCAATCGCGTGGAATGCCCGTCAATGTTAAAATTGATGGCGAGGCGAGACCTTACTGGGAGCAAGGCAAGGAAATGTATTATACACGGTTCGGTCAATTGCAGCTTTCTTGTGCTAATTGCCATGAAGACAACTACGGAAAAATGATTCGCGCGGATCATCTTTCTCAAGGTCATGCTAATGGTTTTCCGACATACCGTTTAAAGCAAGCTAAGCTGATTTCTCGCCATAACCGGTTTCGGGGGTGTATCCGAGATACGCGCGCGGAGACTTTTGCGGAGGGATCGGACGAGTTTAAAGCCCTTGAACTGTACCTAGCTTCTCGTTCAATCGGTTTGACAGTAGAAACTCCAGCAGTAAGGCAATAAAATCAAAGTTAATGAGTTTTAGCGATGGGTATGAGCAGAATATATTTTTCTTTTCATGCCTTACTAATTTTGTGATTGAAATGGCACTGCTACGATGATTTCACGACGTGATTTCTTGCAAGTAGGTCTCGCTGCATCAGCAATTGTTGGGAGCTCTGCATTCGGTACTTGGGGCCGGCTGTCGGCGAATCAGGCGCTGACTCAAGATCAGTTATTGCAGTTTAAAACTTATGGTAATGTTTCTCTCATTCATATAACCGATATACATGCTCAATTGAAGCCAGTATTTTTTCGAGAACCCTCTGTGAATTTGGGCGTTGGTATGAATAAAGGCGCTGTGCCTCACATAACCGGCGCAGATTTTCGTCGGCTATATGGTATCGAAGATGGTTCAGCTTCTCATTATGCGCTATCTTCTGATGATTTTGCTGCTCTTGCCCAATCTTATGGTCGGGTAGGAGGCCTTGATCGTGTTGCAACTGTGATTAATGCGATACGTGCTGACCGGCCAGATGCCCTGCTTCTTGATGGCGGTGATACTTGGCATGGTTCTTATACCTGTTATCATACGCAGGGACAAGATATCGTCAATGTAATGAATGCGTTAAAACCAGATGCAATGACAATGCACTGGGAATTCACGCTTGGCTCGGAAAGATTGTTAGAGTTAGTAGAGAGCTTACCTTTCTCTGTATTAGGTCAAAATATTTTTGACAGAGAATGGGATGAGCCAATGCTTGAGATTTTTCCACCCTACAAGATGTTTGAGCGTGGGGGTGTTCAAATTGCGGTTATTGGACAGGCGTTTCCTTACTTGCCAATTGCTAATCCACATTGGAAATTTCCAGAGTTTAGCTTTGGAATTCGCGACGAGAATATCGCTGCGATGATTGATGAAGTGCGTTCTGCAGGAGCAGACTGTGTTGTTTTACTCAGTCATAACGGTTTTGATGTCGACAAAAAACTGGCATCCGTTGTGCCTGGAATTGACATCATTCTTTCAGGTCACACACATGATGCGTTACCCGAGCCAGTTATTATAGATAAAACAATTATTGTACCCTCTGGATCGAATGGGAAATTTGTATCGAGAATTGATTTAGATATTGATAGTGGGATAGTTCGCGGCTACAAACACAAGTTAATACCTGTCTTTTCTGATGTGATTGAACCAGATCCGACTGTGACATCACTCATTGATGCGCAGCGGGCTCCATTTAATGATGCGCTATCGGAGGTAATTGGCACAACTGACACGATGCTTTATCGTCGTGGTAATTTTAATGGAACTTGGGATGATTTAATTTGTGACGGAATACTAGTGGAGCGCGATGCAGAAATTGCACTTTCGCCTGGCGTCCGTTGGGGGACATCGCTTATTCCAAAGCAAGAAATTACACGAGAAGATATTTGGAACGTGACGTCAATGACTTATGGGGAAACATATCGAGTTGAAATGACAGGAGAGTTTCTAAAGGTCGTTTTAGAAGATGTTGCAGATAATATTTTCAATCCAGATCCCTTTTTGCAGCAAGGCGGTGACATGGTGCGTACTGGTGGGCTTGGTTATCATATTGATGTAAATAAATCAATTGGTGAGCGGATATCAGAGATGACTCTTTTGTCTACTGGAGAACCAATAGATCCTCATCGGAACTACGTAGTGGCAGGATGGGCGAGCGTCAATGAAGGTACAGAAGGTCCCCAGATCTGGGATTTAGTTGAAAATTATATCAGAGAAATTGGCGTGGTGGAGCTTGAACCGAATTATTCAGTTAAGGTAGTTGTTTGAATGACGGCAATCACGTCATTTTCTTAGGTTATCCAGTGACCATTCGTTACATCAACTTTTTGCTGGGAGGAATGGATGAGTAATACAACGCGTCGAGACCTCTTAAAAGGTGGGCTTGCAGTAACTGCTGGTTTGGCTGCTGGTAAGTCATCAGCAGGAATTCCTGACCCGTTGATCACACAGGTTCAGGATTGGGCAACGTATACTGGAGATGGTGTTGATGCAACGCCATATGGGATGCCCGTAGAGTATGAAAGCGATGTGATTCGCCGCAATGTTCCATGGCTCACGGCTGACTCGATTAGTTCGATTAACTTTACGCCCGTTCATGCTCTTGACGGCACAATCACACCGCAAGGCTGTGCTTTTGAACGGCATCATTCGGGTGCAATTGATCTTCCAAAAGAAGCTTATCGATTAATGATCAATGGTCTTGTTGATACTCCTCTTGTTTTCACATATGACGAAATCGAACGGTTTCCTCGTGAAAATCACATTTACTTTTGTGAATGCGCTGCAAATACGGGAATGGAATGGGCAGGAGCACAGCTGAATGGTGCTCAGTTCACGCACGGCATGATCCATAATATGGAATATACGGGAGTTCCGCTTCGGATGTTTCTCAATGAAGTTGGAGCAGACTTATCATCCCAAAACTGGATTTATGTTGAAGGAGCTGATGCGTCGTCGAACGGCCGTTCAATACCGATGGATAAAGCACTTGATGACTGCCTTGTCGCGTTTAAAGCAAATGGTGAAGCTTTACGAAAGGAACATGGTTATCCAGTTCGGCTTATTGTACCCGGTTGGGAAGGCAATATGTGGGTTAAATGGCTGCGTCGTATTGAGGTTATCGACATGCCCGTAGAGAGTCGAGAAGAGACTTCAAAATATACTGATGTATTAGAAGATGGAGTTGCACGTAAGTGGACTTGGGTAATGGATGCTAAGTCGATCATTACCTCACCTAGTCCGCAATCGCCGATTTTGCATGGACACGGTCCGTTAGTTATTTCAGGTCTTGCGTGGTCTGGCCATGGTAAAATTGTTCGTGTTGATATTTCCCAAGATGGAGGAATGAACTGGAAAATAGCTCGTCTTGGGAAACAACAAGGCGATAGCAAGGCGCTTACACGGTTTTATCTTGATATAGAGTGGAATGGTGATCAAATGTTATTGCAGTCCAGAGCTATTGACGAAACGGGTTACGTCCAACCAACTAAAGAACAATTGCGGCAAATTCGCGGAGAAAACTCTGTTTATCATAATAACTGTATTCAAACTTGGCACATAAGTGAAAACGGATCAGTCGAGAATGTCGAAGTTTCTTAATTTATTTGCGCCGATATTTGGTTGTGCAACGCTTGTCTTGGGTATTGCATATGGTGTTGCCACGAATTTTTTTGCCAACAGTAAAATCCAAACGGCAGAGCAAAAAATTCAATTTGCAAAAGCTGATTCGGTTAGGTTGAAAGAAACGGCCGATATGACGAGCAATCGTGTTGCCGAATTAGAGATTAAGGTGAGCGAGCTGGAAGGTCAGATTAACATTACACGGGCTCAAACAGCTGATGAAATAGTTACTGAACGCACGCCGCGCCATTTAGAAAAATTTAATCTTGGTAGAGAAGCATTAGCCGAAGAAATTGCTGCTTGGGATGTTGATGTTTTGCCTGATGGACGTGGCTTACCACATGGTCGTGGTAATGTCATTACGGGTGAACAAGAATTCTCAGAGCATTGTGCTTCTTGCCATGGTGAATTTGCCGAAGGTATTGATAACTGGCCAGTTTTGGCGGGTGGTTTTGATACACTTGCAGATAGAGACCCTGTAAAGACGGTTGGTTCTTACTGGCCTTATCTATCAACAGTTTGGGATTATATACACCGCTCTATGCCGTTTGGAGCCGCTCAGACGCTAAGCACCGATCAAGTATATTCAATGGTTGCTTATATCTTATATTCAAATGACTTAGTGGACGAGGACTTTGAACTGAGTCACGAGAATTTTAATGAGTTCGGAATGTATAATGTCAATGGTTTTATTATTGATGACCGCTCTGAGTCTGAATATCCGCTCTGGCGCAAAGAACCTTGTATGATACATTGTAAGGATCAGGTAGAAATTACGATGCGGGCTACAGTTCTTGATGTTACTCCGCAAACGGACACTTTTATTGAGATAGATGAAAAAAATGTTCGTAAGATAGGTGATTCAACAATAAACATTAACCCTGAGATTATTGCGGACGGAGAAAACGCTTTTAGAAAATGCCGGGCGTGTCATCAAATTGGTGTTGGCGCATCACATAAGATTGGCCCACATTTGAATAACATTTTAGGACGAACAATTGGTGGGTTTGATGATTTTAAATATTCTTCGGATCTACGAGCAGCAGCTGAAGGTGGCAGAATATGGGATAATGAAAGTATGATTGCATTTTTGACTAAACCAAAGGATTACTTCAAGAATACAAAAATGGCTTTCGTTGGATTTAAACAGCAGGAAGAAATTGAGGCTTTAATCGCTTATATGCGATCATACGGGACCATTTTAGAGTAAAGTTTAGTATGACTATTTTTTCTCTTGCAGGTTTTAATTTGATCGTTGCAGGAATATTTTTTTCAGTTACATCGGGTTTTTCTGGTGAGTTGGGAAATCATGCGATAGGTCGTCAGATTTTTTCGTTATGTCGTGGCTGTCACTCCATCGGTAAGGAGGCAGAGTTAGATGACAATACTGGACCTCACTTAAATATGATCTTTGAACGTCGTCCGGGAAGTGTTCCGGGTTTTTCCTATTCATTCGGCCTCATTGAGGCAGCTGAGAATGGTTTGACATGGAATGTAGAAACATTGTCGTCATTTATTGAAAATCCAGTTTCGGTTGTTCCAGATACATTAATGTCTTTTGATGGTATTGACGATCCTTGGAAGCGTCAGGATCTCATGGCTTATCTTAGGCTTTTTTCCGAAGGCTCTGAGAATATTTCTGATTCAGATTTTGCTGTTAGAAACTATTCGGTTTCTTCAGAAATCCTTGCTCTTTCAGGAGACCCAGAATATGGAGAATATTTGTCATCAGAGTGCAATACTTGCCATCAGTCAGATAGAGAAAATGATGGTATTCCGTCAATTAGATCTTTAACGGAGAAAAAATTTGTGATGGCAATGCATGCTTATCGAGATAAAGTTAGGTCAAATGAAGTTATGCAATTAATCGCGGGTCGACTCTCGGATGAAGAAATCGCTGCGCTTGCAGCCTATTTTAGGGAATCTTTAGAATAAGGTGAGAAATTATTGTAATAAGATGTAATAGATGAAGTGCAATTGATTAGACATGACCGTGACCGCTTATCTTGAGGATCAAAGGTAAGTGGTGATTCTCCGACTTTATGTTGAACACGCAAAAACTGTAAAGAATAAGAATTATTTGCAAAAGAGTTAATTGCTTTGATTGCATTAAAGGCCATAAAATATTTTGGGCTTTTCCTTCCCTTCGATTATGAGTATACAATAAATATGGTTTGCTTACTTTGTTTTCCAGACGTTCATAGAATTCCTGAAAAGTGGTTCAGGCTAGTTATTCGTCTACTCCTAGGTTGCCTCTGAGTGCCACTTCGGTGCGCTCACTCAGAGGAATTAAGTCGCGCACCTATTTTTACCTGGGATAATTCGAGATAAACTATGACTAAATCTAATGATAGAGATCAAGTCTTGATTTTTGACACAACATTGCGTGACGGTGAGCAGAGCCCCGGCGCGACAATGACTCATCAAGAAAAGCTGGAAATTGCTGAGCTCCTGGATGAAATGGGAGTTGATATCATTGAGGCCGGGTTTCCGATTGCTTCTGAAGGAGACTTTGCTGCTGTAACTGAGATTTCAAAACGTACAAGAACCGCTGTAATTTGCGGTCTTGCGCGTGCTCAACTTGGCGATATTGATCGATGCTGGGAAGCAATCAAATATGCCAAAAATCCACGCATTCATACCTTTATCGGCACATCACCACTTCACCGCGCCATTCCGAACTTGACCAAAGATGAAATGAGAAATCGTATTTATGAAACGGTAAGTTATGCACGTAATTTATGTGATAATGTTCAATGGTCCCCGATGGACGCTACTCGAACGGAATGGGAATTCCTGAAGCAAGCATGCACCATTGCAATAGAGGCGGGAGCGTCAACCATTAACGTTCCTGATACAGTTGGATATACCGCACCAAAAGAAAGTGCCACATTGATTGCGCGGCTCATAGAGGAGGTGGCTGGTAGCCAAGAAGTGGTATGGGCCACACATTGTCATAATGATCTTGGAATGGCGACTGCGAATGCGCTTGCTGCTGTGGGTGCAGGCGCTCGTCAAATTGAGTGCACCATTAATGGTCTAGGCGAGCGAGCTGGAAATACCGCGCTTGAAGAAGTTGTGATGGCACTTAAAGTGCGTAGCGATATTATGCCATTTTCAACCAAAATTGATACAAAAAAAATTATGCATATTTCACGGCGCGTGTCAACAGTATCAGGATTTCCTGTGCAGTTAAATAAAGCTATTGTTGGTAAGAACGCATTTGCTCATGAAAGCGGTATTCATCAAGATGGTATGCTGAAAAACTCCGCGACTTTCGAGATTATGAAGCCGGAGGATGTTGGGTTAGCGGGCACTTCTCTACCGTTGGGTAAACACTCAGGACGCGCGGCTTTACGTGCGAAACTAACTGACCTTGGTTATGAGGTTGGGGACAATCAACTTAAGGATATTTTTTCGCGGTTCAAGGAATTAGCTGATCGGAAGAAAGAGATTTTTGATGATGATATTATTGCATTAGTGTCAATAACTGGTGACTCTTCTGATGATAAACTAAAGATCGTATCTTTGAGGGTTCTCTGTGGTACTGGTGGTCCTGCGGAAGCGACTTTGGAGATGGAAGTGAGTGGTGAAGATGCAATTGCTACAGAGTTTGGTGATGGACCCGTGGATGCAACATTCAAAGCTGTTAGATCTCTTTACCCAAATACCGCAAGTTTGCAACTTTATCAAGTTAATGCAGTTACAGAAGGTACGGATGCACAAGCAACTGTTTCGGTTCGATTGGAAGAGGATGGTGTTGTGACAACGGGACAAGCGGCAAACACCGATACGGTGGTCGCATCGGCTCAAGCTTACGTTAGTGCGTTAAACCGTTTGTTTGTAAGGCGCGAAAAATTCGGTTCTGGTACAGACAAAAAAGAAATATCTTATAAAGAATTAAGTTAATTTAGTTTTGAGAAATATTTTGTGGCTATTTGCCAACATTCTTTTAGGACGCGTTGACTTTTGCAAGAGAATTTTACTCGGAGTCGAGTAAGTAAAGAATAAGATTATATAATTTAGTGTCTGTAAAAAAACCCTAAATTCGATATTAAAACGCTGAAAAAGTTGACTCTTTTGTCATTTTTCTCTGGCGAAGATTGCAGGTATTTGATACAATATCATCAATATTAACCAAGATTTGCTCCAAATCAGCAAATCTTCGCCAGAATCTCTCGAAAGAAAGGTCACATTATGCGCACATCCTTCGCAATACAACCCCTTCTTGGCAATACTGCCATCGAACAACTCAGCTTTGACCCTAACTCCCGCGATGATACCGAAGTTCTCTGTTATGCCTTACAAGCCTTATGGTGCAATCGTGACGCCCGTGACACGGTTCTCGGTTTGATTGAAGCGTATCACAGCCAGCAGGTT
>JAPORV010000008.1 GCA_026710055.1 Aestuariivita sp. | reverse complement strand
GGACATCGGGTAATTAGCAGTTGTGCGGTAAAATTCCCCAATAAATTTGATATTGCGATGAAAAACATTCATATTTTTCTCTTGGCGGGCGTCAGAAAGGGGGGGGGTAACAGACACTACTTATTTGCCAAAACCGGTTTGTATGACACAGTTTCACCGAAAACGCAGTTTTAAAACTAAAATCCTTAATCCAAATCAATCTAGTGTACCAACTGCATTGAATTGATGGAAATATCACTTTCATTTTTGACGTACATTTTCCCTTCACAAAGCTGGATGGTTGAAAAATCTACCGTCTTCACAAATTATAAACCATCAATTCAATAATTTCCGGATACTAGAATAACAAAGCAAATTATAAACTAAATACCTTTACGGTCGGGAGAAAATCAAAGGATCACGGGACGCAGATCGACACCGTGAATTAAAAATGGTGCGAAAGACAAATTCGTAATTGAATATCTAGTGGACGACTAACCTGCGATACCAAAAATACAAAAAATAGTCCTTCAAATTTATCGCCCCGCTGCATCATCAATTAAACTTGAGTCAAATAACAAATCAGAGTAATTTTTTCCTGTTTGAAATTGCTGCAAATAAACCATTGTTTGCTCCCCAGCACCGTCCGTGACCACCCATTCGCTAAGTTCTATTGGATCAGATGAAAATATTATCCTGAGATTACCATATTGTGGATTTTGCGGGTCTTGAGCTGTTACAATCGTAGATTCACCATCAAACTCATGGTGAGTGACCATATCTGCATTCTCCAAATCTACAGTTCTCGCAAGAATGATGGATAAAGGCGTACGACGTAACGGAAAAGTCTGTGATCCAGAATTTGACTTTGGATCAAAAATAACAACCGCACCACCACCAGCAACAACTAACATTCTGTCTGGTAAATCATACTCTATCCGCAAACGCCCGGGTCGCTTAATATAGAGCATTCCTGAACTCAACGTACCATCATCATTGATCTGAACAAACTTAGCCTCAGCTGTCCGAAAACTATTCAAATAAGTAGAAATTTCAGAGAGTAGTAGCCTCTCCGCCGCAACCAAAGTTGGTACGCTCAATAAAAAACTTAGTGCAACAATACTGCGCATCATAAAAACAAACCTAAAGACATTACAAAAAATTAACAAAACTAATTTCAACCAAATATCTTCAAATCATTTTGAACTATTGCTCAGGAATGAGAATTTCACGCTTACCAACATGGTTAGCCGATGAAACCAAACCTGATTCTTCCATTTGCTCAACCAAACGCGCCGCTTTATTATAGCCAATAGAAAGTTTTCTCTGAATATAAGATGTCGAGCATTTGCGGTCTGCAATCACGATTTGTACTGCTTGGTCATAGAGTGCATCCCCTGCCTCCGTATTACCACCTAAGCCTAGAACGAGATCAATATCACTTTCATCGCTTGGCCCTTCCACAACCTCACCAACATATTCAGGGGAACCGTACGACTTGAGATGTTGTACAACATCTTCCACCTCTTTATCGCTCACAAAAGGACCATGACACCGCATAATCTTGGCACCACCCGCCAAATACAACATGTCTCCCATTCCCAGCAGTTGTTCTGCTCCCATCTCACCAAGAATTGTTCGACTATCGATTTTCGAAGTGACCTGAAACGAGATTCGGGTTGGGAAATTCGCCTTTATTGTCCCTGTAATCACATCAACAGAGGGGCGCTGTGTGGCCATGATCAAATGGATTCCGCTTGCTCGTGCCATCTGGGCTAGTCTTTGGATACAAGCTTCAATTTCTTTGCCCGCAACCATCATCAAGTCTGCCATTTCATCCACAATAACGACAATAAAGGGCAATGTTTTTGGCTCACTCTCCTCCGTTTCATATGTTGGCTCACCCGTCTCTTCATCAAAACCTGTTTGTACCGTACGTGTAAACATTTCGCCTTTTGACAAAGCGTCCTGTACTCTCGCATTGAACCCGTCAATATTTCTCACGCCAATTTTTGACATTTTTTGATAGCGTGCCTCCATCTCGCCAACGACCCACTTTAATGCAACGACCGCTTTCTTTGGATCAGTCACAACAGGTGACAACAAATGAGGAATACCATCGTAAACACTTAATTCAAGCATCTTGGGATCAATCATTATAAGGCGACATTCTTCGGGGGTGTGTTTATAAAGCAAACTAAGAATCATCGTATTTACCGCAACTGACTTACCTGATCCTGTTGTCCCTGCAATTAACAGATGAGGCATCCTAACAAGATTTGCGACAACTGGATCACCACCAATATCTTTGCCTAACGCCAACGGGAGGCTCATATTCGAATCACCAAAAACCTGTGAGGATAATATTTTTCGCAATACAACTTTTTCGCGATGATCATTCGGGAGTTCAATTCCAATAACTGACCGCCCGGGTACAGTAGACACGCGTGCAGACAACGCAGACATTGAACGCGCAATGTCATCGGCCAAACCGATAACGCGAGATGCTTTCAACCCGGGTGCAGGCTCTAACTCATACATCGTAACAACGGGACCCGGCCTGACGGATACAATCTCTCCTTTTACACCATAGTCATCAAGAACATTCTCAAGTAACCTTGCGTTTTCCTCCAAAGCTTCATTACTTAATCGCGTGCCTTGAATATCAACAGGATTATCTAATAATGCCAATGGTGGTAATTCAAACGCATCTTTTGTTCCGTCAAAATTTAGGCTAGGTTGAGCTTCTGCACGTGCTCTTTTTGATGTCTTTGTAGCTTTTTTCTTCACATTCATCACAACCCCATGTGTCTCTACTTTGGGCGTTGCCATTTCAGGGGTATCAAACAATTGTTTTTGACTGCTCACAGGTGGTTCAGTTAAGCGGCTAAAATTTAAGTTGACCGAATCTGCAGTATCAGTCATTAAATCGTCACTTTGTTCTGTACGACTCAACAAAGGTTCTTCATTCGTTCGTAACGCAGTATGACTTGACACATCATGTGATTCGTCAAGTGCTTCATCACAATTTTGTTTTGACTTAATGATCGCAAGGATTTTAGAACGCACCCGATAATCAACCGGGTGCAGAACATCTTCTTTAACCTCTTGATTTTTAATGAAATCCTCATCTTGAACTGGCCCATCATCACGACCAAGTGGGTCTATGATTTCAACTTTCTTTACAGGTATTTCAGAAGACAATACTGGATCTGTACGAACCGTTCCATACCTCCGACGGTCAACATGGGAACCTGTTGCCGTCTCAACTGACCCTTCATGTGTATGCATTGTTTTTGCGAAGCTTTGATTTAACTCCTGAGACGAAACACGGCGATCTTGTATATGCTGTATCCGGTAAATCATTGGCGTAATCACTCTTCCCATAAAAGTTAATAAACCAGCATAACCGATAACAGTTCCAGAAATCAGAAAATTTAGAATTCTGCTCAATTCTTTCGGCGTAAATCCCAATGTGAAAGCACTCACCAAAAGCATCAAAACGACTAAAATAAGATAAAATAGATTAAGCCCGAAAGAATTTGTAAAAGGCAACAGCGTTAATGCTAACCCCAATACGGTATCACCAAATAAACCGCCAAAACCAAAACTATGCTGGTTAATCCAATCATTACTAGGTCCGAGATTTGCTGAGCAAACCGATACAAGCGCAATACTAAATGGCGAAAAAATCAAACGACCAATTGCCCGGTCCTCTCCAATATGCAGAACAAGGCGCATTCCCCATACCAAGCATCCTACAACAATAAGCCAAGCACCCAAGCCAATTATCATGAACAACGCTGCAGAAATCAGGATGCTAATGCGTACAATTTCCTTTTGAATTGAAGCATCACCTGACACCATCCAACGCTGATCATTCAAAAAATATGAACAAAACACAAAGGCTATGACTATGCCAAAAACAATCAAACACAATCCGAAGAGCTCTTTTCCACGCCGTTTAAATACTTCGCTAGAGTGATTATCTAGGAAAGAAGTACGGCTGCGCTGATTTAAAAATGCCATCGCTTTAACTTAGTCCCTATGCGTATAAGCAGTCGTTTATATTGTTCAAACCCTCGGTGAATATCTTTTTTGTTGCAACCATCGCGACTCGGATAAATTCCATTCCAGGATTTTTTCCATTTATATCCTGCGACAAATAGGCTCCTGGCAAGACACGAATACCAACTTCTCGCCAGAGTTTTTGGGCAGTAGCTTCACCATCTTTCACAGGCAACCAAAGAAAGAACCCGCCTTCTGGTGGTGCGAAATTAGGTAAACTCCCAAATATGTTATCAGAAATCTTATATTTTTCCTGATACAGTTCTCTATTCTCACAAACATGAACTTCGTCAGCCCAAACTTTTGCCGCAACAACCTGTAGCGGAGTAGACAGAGGTGCTCCGGAGTATGATCGCAGTAATTTACAACGTTTAATCGACTTTTGCCCACCAGCGACAAATCCCGAACGTAAACCAGGTAGATTTGAACGCTTTGAAAGCGAATGAAATACCAAGACTCGGTCAGGATCACAACTGACGGCTGATGCCACCTCTAAAGCACCTATCGGTGGTTTTTCGCGATAAATTTCTGAATAACATTCATCTGCAAAGATTTTGAAATCATATTTCTCGGCAAGTTCGATTAAGTCAATCCAGTAGCTTTCTGTAGCGACTGCACCCTGCGGATTCGATGGCGAACAAACATAAGCAATTACAGTACGATTTAGTATCTCAGGCGATAAGGATGAATAATCAGGCAAATTTCCTGTTTCAATAACAGCAGGCACAAAATAGGGCTCAGCGCCGACCGAAATCGCTGCAACCATATATACTGGATAAAATGGATTTGGGCATAAAACCAATGGTACTGCCCCATTCTTAGTTTCGGGACAAAGTGCTATTGCAGCGTTATACAGACCTTCGCGTGAACCATTAAGTGCCATAACTTGCGTTTCAGAATTAACAAATACTCCATAACGCCTTGAAATCCAATTGGAAATTGCATGTCGAAGCTCTATGCAACCCTCGTTATCTGGATAAGAATTTAACTCGTTAATGTGGGTAAAAATAATTTCTTTTACCCAGCTCGGAAAAATGTGCCGCGGCTCTCCAATAGTCATATCAATAACGTCGCCCCCCGGCTCATGCCCTTTTAAAAGAGCACGCAAACGTGGAAAAGCATACGACGGTAGTCCTTTAAACCGCTCTGGAAACAACATCAGTACTGCCTCTATATCCGAACTTATGTATGTTCGTTATTTATATAGTTATAGAAATGATTAAAAATGTCCACAAAAACTATCCACAGACCAATGTTTACTGTGGCATTTTTGTCAATATAGACTCAACTGCCCGCCCATGACGCAACAATAATTCCTCCATATTCGGTTTACCAATAAGCATTATCCCACATGACGGCACATCTGTTGGCAACGTTAGCGCACAAGTATTCATCAAATTCGCCACTCGCGTATTGCGTAAAGCCAATAAATTTTGATTGATATAATACGTATTATCATGACATAATCGCTGCTTATTCGGAGGAAGAATTGGAGAGGTTGGTAAAAGTACAGCATCATAAGCGGCACACGCATTATTCCAAATTAGTCTTATAGCATTTAGTTGCGACCATGCGTCGACATAATCTGGACCAGAAACTAACTTACCTGCCCGAAAACGCTCAAGTATTTTACTAAACATTTTTTCCGGTGAAGCCTCAATCAAGTTTCGCCATAAACCATAGGCCTCCGTACTGTATAAAACACTCGACAATGCAGTAGCTTCCGCAATTTCAATGATATCCAGTGGCTCAATGTTTGCCCCTGCAAGTTGAATTAATTCAAGTGCATTCTCATAAGCTTCCAAAGGCGAATCTTGAATACCATCCAATACAACAGTCTGAAGGGCAGCAAAACGCAATCCTTTTAATGTCTCAGTATGAGCAGACCGTGGCATTCTCCCCTCCAATATCGCGAATAAATTACCTGCATCCTCTACAGTTCGGCACAAAGGGCCGATAGTATCAAATTGCAAACATAAAGGAACAACACCTTCTAAACTAAGTCGGCCTGAAGTTGTTTTGAGCCCTACGAGATCATTCCAAGCAGCCGGAATACGCACTGAACCTCCTGTATCCGAGCCAATGGCAGCTGCAGCTAAATTGAAGCTTACAGATAATGCCGCTCCAGAAGATGAACCTCCCGGAACTAATGCATCGTCATTTTTATTTGGTGGTGTTGCCGTCACCGGATTTAAACCCAAGCCCGAAAAGGCAAGTTCGGTCATGTGAGTCTTCCCCAAACAAATAAGCCCTAATTGTGTGGCATTCTTAAGTACGATTGCATCGTCATTGGGAACACGACCGCTAAGCAACGCACTGCCACTTTCCGTGCCGACAGCCGCAGTATCAAACAAATCTTTCCAACTGATTGGAACACCATCAAGCAAAGACAACCGATTTCCACTTCTCGCACGTTGTTGCGCTGCTTTCGCTTCTTCAATAGCGCGTTCAGCTGTTACACGGGCATAGACTTGATAGCCTGATTCATGATTATCAATCGCATTAAGGTAATTTTCCGTTAGTTCAACAGGGTCTATGTCTAACTTTGCAATCCCTCGTCCAATATCTGACGCAGACATATTTAACCATTTTTTCATAACAATTTTCCAAAATTACTTTTTCTAACGGTATCAACGTCAAAATATATAGACAATCCCATCATAATGCCCAAATAAAGTGAATGACAAAAATGACAGATATTCTTATTATTGGATCTGGACTAAATGGCGCAACACTTGCAATTGCGTTAGCACGCGCAGGGCATGGCGTAACAATCATTGATCAAGCAAAACAACATAAAGAACATATAACAACCTTTGACGGTCGCAGTTATGCGCTTGCACTTGCTTCACAAAGGCTTCTTGAAGCCATTGATGTTTGGGGTAAAGTTGCCAACTACGCTCAACCAATTTTAGAAATCAAGGTATCGGATGGATGTATCGCCGAAGGTCCCGCCCCATTTTGGATACATTTTGACAAAGATGAATTGGACGAGGGGCCTATGGGATACATGATTGAAGACCGTCACTTACGACCAGCCCTTCTCAAAGCAATTTCGCAAGAAAACAAAATCTTATTAATTAATGAGCATTCCGTTATCTCGCAAGAGATTTCAACTTCAGGCGTAAAGATTATTCTTGATAATGATGTTGAAGTCGAAGGGCGCATTTTAGTGGGATCAGACGGCGGCGAAAGTGACACCGCAAAACGTGCGGGAATAACCTATACAAAATGGAACTACCACCAAGAAAGCCTCGTTTGCGCAGTGCGGCATGAATTACCTCATAATGGCATCGCTCATCAATTATTTTTACCTGCCGGACCACTCGCTATTTTACCTCTCGAAAATCATAGAAGCTCAATTGTCTGGTCAGAAGATTCAATGAAAGCACAGCAAATCAATGCAATGACTGATGAAGAATATATGGCCGAGTTAGGGCCTAGGTTCGGGCATTTCTTGGGGGATATTATATTAGAGGGTAAACGTTATTCATATCCCTTACGCCTTTCATTGGCACAAAACATTATTGATCACCGGCTAGCATTAATTGGAGATGCAGCACACACAATTCATCCCATCGCAGGACAAGGACTCAATGCCGGTCTGCGGGATGTTGGTGCATTAACGGAAGTTCTAACAAAAGCGGCACGACGTGGCGAAGACATTGGATCAATTACGGTATTAAAAAGATATCAACAATGGCGACGTTTTGACACTGTCACACTCGCTTTGGCAACTGATAGCTTCAACCGAATATTCTCTAACGATATTCCTATTTTTCGCGCCGTACGCAATGTTGGTATGGGAATTGTGAACAGTTTTCCAGATCTCAAGAGGAAGCTCATTCGTGAAGCCGCAGGTCTTTCGGGAGATTTGCCTCAACTCTTGAAAGGCAAACAAATTTAATTCAATCTGACTAATCTGCTTTGATGCTTTCGTAAGTCAACATAGCATGCTTTAAAGGTAAACCCCAGTGATAGCCGCCTAATCCTCCAGATTTGCGTAATGCACGATGACAGGGAATTAGCCAACTCACCGGATTGGCTCCAACAGCACTTCCCACCGCACGCAGTGCACTGGGACGATTTATTTTTTTCGCGATTTCAGAATACGTAGATATTTTGCCAAATGGTATCCAACATAACGTATTCCAAACCTCAATTTGAAAAGAAGTCCCTATCAAGTGCAAAGGTATAGATTTTGTATCACATGACGAACTAAAGATAGACGCTGTCCACTTCTCTAATTGAGCAATTTCATTCACGAATTCAGCATGTGGCCAACGTGCCATTAAGTCATCTCTTGCCATTTCTTTGCCACAATCAGCTGCAAACGAAATACCACAGATACCCTTTTCAGTCGCCATAATACATGCGGGGCCAAACGGACTTTCAAGCCAGCCCCAATTTATCTTTAATTTAGTTTTATCCTTCACATTTTCTGGTAAACTAATAAATTTTTCAATATCAACGAACTTGGCCTTAGGGAAATTATTTGACGTTTCTTTTTTTAAAGAGTCTTCCAAATCGACCATGCGATGCTGTAGAATTTTTTCGATATTGCTTAAGTTAAATAAAGATTTTTCACCTAGTGAATCCACATTAGCCCAAGAGCAGAACACTTCTTTAAGTTGTGATTCTTTCATACCTATAGTAAAAGCGATATTTTCAAATGTCTGATCTAAACTATTCGCTCGTAACAACTTAAGTGCCCTAAAAATAATATCATAATTCTTGTGCATCTTTTGTTTTTCGGTTTTCATTTAATTTATTCCACTTTGATCAACAAAAATCTTGAACCTTATCCAAATCGAATAAAATGACCTAATTGATTATTCACTTAATATTAATTTTAGGCAACTAAATCTTAATGACTAAACAACTTCAATATCAAAAAATTCACGCGATTTTCTCTCGTTTTCGTAACAAACAACCTCATCCCAAAGGGGAGCTTGAACATACAAATGTATTCACGCTCATCGTTGCTGTTGTTTTGTCTGCACAATCTACAGATGCAGGCGTGAATAAGGCGACAAAGAAATTATTTCAAGTCGCCGATACCCCCCAAAAAATGTTAAAATTGGGTGAAACAAAGCTGATAGATCATATCAAGACAATTGGTTTATTTCGAAATAAGGCTCAAAACGTCATTAAGCTCTCTAAAATCCTGATCGAAAAATACAATGGTGAGGTTCCTTCTTCACGCGCGGCTCTGCAATCCTTACCTGGGGTTGGTCGGAAAACTGCAAATGTCGTCTTAAACATGTGGTGGGGGCATCCAGCACAAGCTGTTGATACCCATATTTTTCGGTTAGGCAATCGAACGGGAATCGCTTTAGGCAAAAACGTTGATGCCGTCGAGCGTGCTATTGAAGACAATATACCTGCCGAGTTTCAACAGCATGCTCATCACTGGATGATATTACACGGTCGTTATGTTTGCATCGCAAGAAAACCAAAATGCCCAAGTTGCATTATTCACGATCTTTGTCAGTTTGCGGAAAAAACGCAATGAATTACGATCTTGTTGGAATCGGTAACGCGGTAGTGGATGTGATCGCTCAGGTTGATCATGACTTTCTTACAGATTACGCAATCAAAAAAGGGATAATGCAGTTAATCGAAAAAGAACGCGCTACTTCACTTTATGAAGCGATGGAAAATCGTATTCAATCGCCAGGTGGGTCAGTTGCCAATACCATTGCAGGTGCAAATGCTCTTGGCCTAAAGACAGCATTCATCGGGCGGGTGAGAGATGACGCGCTAGGACATCATTACGCAGCATCAATGACAGAACAAAACATTGACTTTGTTAATAAACCCATCTCAGACAATAACGAAGTAACATCACGTTCGATGATCTTTATCACCCCAGATGGGGAAAGATCCATGAATACCTATTTAGGAATCTCAACTCGGCTTTCTGCGGATGATGTTCCAAAAACAGTTGTTCAACGTACAAAGCTGATGTTCCTTGAAGGTTACCTCTTTGACCATGACGCTGGTAAATCAGCATTTCGCAAAGCCGCACGCGCAACACAAAAAGCTGGAAATAAAGCTGGAATTGCCATTTCAGATCCGTTTTGCGTCGAAAGACATCGTAGTGATTTTTTGTCTCTCATTCAAAATAATTTGGATTTCGTGATTGGAAATGAATTAGAGTTTCGTACATTATTTCAAAAAAATGACTTGAATGAGGCATTACAGAGCGCATCAAAGATTTGCAGCCTTGTTATTTGTACAAAGTCAGCAGATGGCGTGACAGTTATTGCTAACTCACATCGAATTGATGTTCCGACAAAAAAACTTGTTCCGGTAGATGTTACAGGAGCTGGTGATCAATTTGCAGCTGGATTTTTATTTGGAGTTGCTAGAGGATACGACATAAAATATTGTGCCCAAATTGGTCATGTTTGTGCCTCGGAGGTCATTAGTCATATTGGTGCGAGGCCACAGACAGACATTACCACGATACTTTATAAGAAAGAGTTACTGTAAGGCCAAATATGCAAGATCAGCACTGGCGAAATTTGCCCAATTCAAATTGTTAGTTAAGCGAGATTTCTTTAGTAGATGTTACCTGTCGGTCAAAGGATTTATCTATATCAATCCACTACTGTCCCATAAACTTTATTCAGATTTGAAATAACTATTTGATATGAATAGATAGAAAAAGAATTTTAGGTGTCATCGATTTGAACGTGTAGTCCATGTTATTCATAACCTCGAACCATTTTTGGGGTATTGCGTTATGAACACTGGAAAATAAGTTTTTGCACAAGTCATGGATCACCTCCCCCTGCCCAATCTTCGTCGGTCTGTTGATCGTTATAAAGAGCAT
>JAPORV010000183.1 GCA_026710055.1 Aestuariivita sp. | reverse complement strand
AGCGATGGGACCTTTTGATGAAACACCGCCAGCGCCGACAGGAGGCCATCTTTTAAGGTAATGGACCGGGTACGACGCTCATCGGGAAGCGCTGCAAAGGAGGTGCCCACACTCTTGAGCAACCCTGGCATTGATAGATGCTTTCGGAAAGACTGTTTCATGAACCTGCTCGATGTTGATGATGATTGTGAGCATTCTCACATATTCAACTCAAAAGTTACCGAAAAATTTTTCTATCGATTTTTGTAAGTAATTGAAATGATTGAATAAAAAAAATTAACGGGAATTGCTGGACATTCTTATTGAAGTTGCCCCTGTGTTGTTGAGCCACATTCCAAAAGAAGCACTTTTTATTGGAGGGGGAACAGCGTTAGCAGCGCAATGGAAACATCAGCGGAGTACGGACATTGATTTTTTTGTATCTAAAGCGCTGTTTCAAAAACTTTCTACGAAAAAAAATCTGCTCTTTGCAGACACCTTGATACAGGATCTTCAATATGGAAGGGGATGGCTCGCAGGAAAAGCTTAAGACGGCGATTTTAGTTTATCCACGGGTGACCCCTATTGCTTTTCTCTCGATCGAATTTCCTTCATGAAAAGGATTTTGGGTTTCCATTGGAAGACCCCGCCGAGATATTATCCAAGAAACTTCTTATTTGTATGTATGGGAATGGTGAATTTGTCGCGCGGGATTTCTATGATCTTGGTACGGCGCATGAGAAAAACCCGTCCGCTTTGAAAAAGGCCTTCTTTGCTTTAAATCCAAGCCAGCGAATAGAAATTCGGGACGAGATCCAGAGTTTCGGTTCCAAAGCGGTCGGTTTTGGCCGTGCCCTCGAAAACGTTCATTGCCCTGAGTGGCTTTCAAACCTTGCCGAGAAAACCGTCATCTTCTTTGATAGTGTTCCGCCAGAAGATCCAAAACTCAAGGATTCGAATCGTGGCGGTGGGTCTCCGCAAGACATCCTGTCCAAAGTTCCAGATTATGACGCCTACACCTCTCCCGAACCGAAACTACTGGGTTACGAAGACGATGATCCCACCAAGATCTCTGATTCAAGGTGAACAGATTGTGCGGGATCTGTCTCTGGTTCCATACGTATGCCCGAAAGACAATTGCAAAATGAAAAACTAAGAAATTATTTACAATAGGAAAGAAAAATTTTTCGGTATCTTTGCCCTGACCGTTGATCAGTTACTCAGACTGCGCACCTGACAGCATCCTTCATTCTATCTTTGGCGTCGAGCATATGCCGTTGACGGGTTCCGCTTGCGCGGACGTTCGTACTCTGCCCTATATGGTGATGATGTGAGCTGGTTTTATCGAATAAACTGGCTTCTGAGGGCTTGCATTCATCGAGCGATTACTTAAATTTTATATAACGATTTTTCCGCCATCGCATCCGAAATTTCCGCTGACTTTTGCAAATGGCTCCAATGGTAATTTATGAATAAAATAGTTATCATTTGTTTTATTTTTTTCTCGATAGGAACAGGCGTCAAAGCAGGTGTCTCATGCAATATTGATCGGATAAGTTTGCGTGGAGATTGGGGGCAAGCAAATTTTTCTGTTGAAATTGCAGATGATCCGCAGGAACGATCCCTAGGGCTCATGTTTCGCGATAGATTGCCGATGTCAGTGGGGATGTTATTTATTTTTGATAAGCCGCAGACTGTGGCGTTTTGGATGAAAAACACTTTCATTTCACTTGATATGATATTTTTTGATCAAAAGGGTATTGTGAAGAAAATTCACTCAATGGCACAACCTGAAGATTTAACTTCAATTTCAGGTGGTAAAGACATACGGTTTGTTTTAGAAATTAACGGTGGATTGGCGAATCAACTTGGGATTTCCGTTGGCTCTGAAATGCGGCATCCAGCAATTGAGCAATCGAAAGCAGCTTGGGTGTGTTAAATTATGGCTTTTCATATTGTGATGAATAAGTTATACAAAATAATCTTCGGTCGGGGCGTGGCGCAGTCTGGTAGCGCACCTGTTTTGGGTACAGGGGGTCGTAAGTTCGAATCTTGCCGCCCCGACCATTTTTACTCTTTGAGTACTCAAGGTTGTATTATTGGTTTTTTGTGCGATTTTTAAGCCGTTATAATCAATACCCAATGATTATCTTTGACAATGTGATTTTTTCTTTTGCTGACATATATCGGTAAGTAGTGCGAAGTCGATAAATTAGTGGCGGCAATTGCTTGATATTGGTAAAAAAGGTAAGTGATTCTATAGCTTTATGAGTAGCTATTCAGGTACTAAATATAGTAATTTAGACACTTTGTATACCACATTGAGTTATTTTATCTGTGTTTATTCTTAATTACTATTGTGCAGAAATTTAACTTAACGAAATAAGACATCTACATACTGAATATCATTATAAATTAAGTACTATATATAGACTAATTCATATCTGAATAGTTACCTTTATGATTATTCTGTGATATTTTGCCAACTGAAATATCAATATGTCAACCTCGTTTGTCTCTAATAATACTGTAACATATTCTAAAGATAATTAAGAAATAATTTAAACGATGATTTATGATCAATTTCGATGAATATGTCTGATAAATAATACAAGTAATTTAGTAGATAAATGTTGAAGCTAGGCATGTGGCGATTAACGCACCGAAGCTTTAGAACTCAAATTTTAGTTTTGATGATTTATTTGGCATTAAGTATCAAAGTAATTGGTAGCATCAATAAATTGTTTTAAATGTATAATGCTAGTCATAGAAGTCATTAATCTATCAAAAAATGACCTCATTAGATGTGATGACACTCAAGCCAATTTATCAACTCAAATATGTGAGCAATTGTAATGCTATTTTCGGAAGACTTTGCGGGCCTTATTGGAAATACCCCGCTCATTCGGCTAAAGAAAGTCAGTGAGGAAACCTCTTGTAATATTCTTGGTAAAGCTGAATTCATGAATCCAGGCCAATCCGTAAAGGATCGCGCAGCGCTTTATATTATCAAGGACGCCATAAATCAAGGCAAGTTACGAAGTGGAGGAATCATTGTAGAAGGAACCGCAGGTAATACTGGTATCGGATTGGCGCTTGTGGGGGCTTCAATGGGGTTACGAACTGTCATTGTCATCCCAGAAACTCAATCAAAGGAAAAAAAAGATATGTTGCGATTGGCTGGAGCAGAACTCGTGGAAGTTCCTGCGGTACCCTATCACAATCCAAACAATTTTGTTCATTACTCGGAACGTTTGGCGGCTGAATTGAGTAAACATGAGGCTGTCGGAGTGATTTGGGCAAACCAATTCGATAATGTTGCTAATCGTCAAGCTCATTCTGAAACCACTGGCCCAGAAATATGGTCACAACTTGATGGTAAGGTTGATGGGTTTATTTGCGCGGTTGGTTCCGGTGGCACTTTGGCAGGTGTTGCAAATGCCCTTCAATCCAGAGGTGTCAAGATCGGTTTAGCTGATCCACTGGGAGCCGCACTCCATTCGTACTATACATCTGGTGTGTTGTCAGTGGAAGGCAGTTCAATTGCTGAGGGTATTGGCCAAGTAAGAATTACGAAAAATCTTGAAGGGTTTCAGCCGGACTTTTCTTATCGGATTCCTGATCAGGAAGCACTACCATATGTCTTTGATTTATTGAGAGAAGAGGGGCTAGTACTTGGCGCTTCATCTGGCGTAAATGTTGCTGGCGCAGTAAAGCTTGCTCGTGAATTAGGTCCTAACCATACCATTGTGACCATTTTATGCGACTATGGTACAAGATATCAATCTAAAGTGTTTAATCCTCAATACTTATTGAAAAAAGAATTATCCGTTCCAGATTGGATGACGGCAGTGAATTCACATATTCCGACTGTTTTTGAGGTTGGATGATGGCACGAATGTGCTCAGTTCTTTTGGTTTCAAGCCTTTTTTTTGTCATCACAAATTTTAACGCATGGGCTCAGGACACATCAGAGACTTTGCCGGATTATGAAGCCTGGCAAGAGTTAGTACAACGAGTTGAGAGGGCTATTGATGCTGGCCGTGCGTCCGACAACGTGTTCGAATCAGTTCGCACCGAATTATCAGAATTTCGGCAGTTGTTTCTTGAAGCGCAAGATGTTAATTCTGCACGAATTTCTCGGTTGCAATCGCAACTTGATGCGCTTGGAAACAAACCTGAAACAGGGGAAGAACCGCCAGAAATTGCTGAACGAAGATTGGAGTTAAATCAAGAACTTCAGCGCATTCGCGCACCAAGTATTGCGGCTCAAGAAGCATATAATCTGGCAAACGGATTAATTGGAGAGATTGACGATATACTCGTTCAACGTCGAACTACTGCAATTTTTGAACTAGGATCGACTCCTCTTAATGTTAATCTCTGGCCCAGTGCGTTAACTACTATATCTAACGCAGTTCAAACCATTACGTTTGAATTGCGTCAAGCAACTGATATTCGTTCAAGGCAGGATCAGTTGCGTGATAATTTACCAATTATTTTATTTTTTCTCGTTATTGCCACTTTGCTAATAATGCGTGGTAACTATTGGTCGGAGCGTTTTGGTGAGTTCATGCGCGGAATTGGCGGTCGTGGAACAGGTGTCTGGGGGTTCTTAGTATCACTAGGTAAAGTTGCTCTTCCTACAATTGGATTGATATTTTTAACGCAAGCGCTCTTTCTTACTGGAATGGTTGGCTCGCGAAGTGCATTACTGGTAGAAAACCTTCCTCAGTGGGGCGCTATGATTTTGTTCATTAGTTGGCTTTGCAGTTGGTTATTTTCGAGAATTGATGATGAGGCATTGATTCAATTTCCACTACAACGACGAACTGAACTCCGTTATTATGGAATTTTTCTTGCATTAGGCCTTGTCACTCGAGAATTAACCTTATTACTTTTAGAAATTGAAGATGCTTCTTTCGAGTCTGTTTCTATTATTGGTTTTCCGGTTTTAGCTTTTACATCTCTCGTATTGTTTCGAATGAGCATAATTCTTGCTAAAGTTAAGAATTATATTTCTTCATCAACACTACAGCATGACACGTCGTCTGGGCTGATAAATATTGTCCAGCTATTAGGGCGTCTAGCAGTCATTATTGCGGTTATATCGCCGTTAATGGGCGCGTTAGGCTACACTAGGTTGGCGGACGCTATCTTGTATCCCACAATATGGTCTCTTTCTCTATTAGGATTAGTTGCGGTTTTGCAGAGCTTCTTCTCTGATGTCTACGGATGGATTTCTGGACGGGGTGAGGAAGGACGCAAGGCTCTTATTCCTGTGCTGATTGGCTTTATGATGGTTTTGTTGTCGTTACCACTCTTTGCTCTGATTTGGGGAGCAAGGGTGAGTGAGATTAAAGATATTTGGCTTCGATTAAATGAAGGTATTGCGTTTGGTGAAGTCCGTATTTCCAGTACTGATTTTTTGGTTTTTGTCATTATTTTTGTGATTGGTTATATGATTACGCGGTTCTTGAAGAGTACGTTAAGGTGGTCACTTTTACCGAAAACAAATTTGGATTTAGGTTCTCAGACAGCTATTGTATCAGGTGTTGGCTATGTCGGTATATTCATATCAGCGCTTGTTGCGATTGCTGCTGCAGGAATTAATTTAAGTTCCATTGCCATTGTTGCAGGAGCATTATCTGTAGGGATTGGTTTTGGTCTTCAAAATATTGTTTCTAACTTTGTGTCAGGGATAATTTTGTTGATTGAACGACCAATATCTGAGGGTGACTGGATTGAAGTTAATGGTAATATGGGGCATGTCCGAAATATTTCTGTTCGATCAACGCAAATTGAGACTTTTGATCGTACGGATGTGATTGTGCCGAACGCTGATTTAGTTAGTGGAATGGTTACAAATTATACACGGGGGAACACAGTTGGACGTGTGATTGTACCGGTGGGCGTTGCATATGGTACAGACAGTAAAAAAGTCGAACAAATTCTACGCGAAGTAGCTGAAAGTCATCCAAAGATTTCTAAATCCCCACCCCCTGGAATTATTTTCCAGGGGTTTGGAGCAGATTCTCTGGACTTTGAAATTCGTGCAATACTTGATGACGTAAATTGGATTTTGATGGTAAAATCTGATCTTAATCACGAAATAAATAGACGATTTTCTGAAGAGGGAATTGAAATCCCGTTTTCGCAACGTGATATTTGGCTTCGTAATCCCGAAGCATTAAGAGACTCAAACATGGTCGCTAATGATTAGAGTTTGAATGATTGAAAATTTGAGCATATTTAACGGAGAATTTTGGTTGTGTGTGAAGTGATTTTTTGTGCTGTTGGTCATGAATTTACCAATTAATTTGAACCATACGGTTTTTTCTGACGAAAATTCAAATTTGATGAATATTTTCAGCTAACGTGAAGCATTCCGTTCCGCTATCAATTTGCCACAAACAATTGATGTTGATTTATGGTACGTTTGTTGCGTTTTTAAATTTTTCGGCGAGTAAAAGAATGAATTAGGCTGCTAAGTTAAGTGATACTGTAAATTTTCATTTTGTAACTACTCGAACCGTAGATTAGCTTGATTTTTTCTACTATGTAGTGGTCGAATTTTTCCTGTTGCTTTTAGTACTGATTTCACGTTGTGATGACCTCAATCCCTCTTGATGACTTGTGGCACAAGTCGGTCAACATTTTTATAAAGAACACTACGAAAAATCTTCCAACGAAAGGGTGAGTGGTTCCAATTATCTTGATGACATTTTCAAATGTTTTTCACCATAATAAAACTGAATCATACTTTCTTTATTTGAAATCATTGCTCTCTCGTTAAATTTGCTATGATTTATTATAAGCGTATGGTAATAAATGATAAAATACGAATTTTAGGTGTCACCGGTTTGAACTCCTCTTGCGTATTGTTCGCAATATATTGTTATTCTTTGGTAAAAAACACTGTATGGTGATTTTTCCTGAGGTTATCCCATGAATGTGTAATAAGTTTTTGATTAACTAAACTAAGCTAAAACCTAATAAAATTAGTGACTTAACAGATGTGGTAACATTTTTTGTTGTAAATTTCTTTATATATATGGCTATTAAATTAATTTGATTTTTTAACCAGACACTAATGACGTGCAATGTAGCGTTATTCGTTTTGATTGCTGGCGTTTGTTCTTGATCGGGTGTTATTCGTTACCATAATTTACTTTTCATAAGTAATGATATTCAATCAAATAGTGGGTGCATTCTATACTTGTTTTGACGTATAAATTTCTATAGTACTTGATATGTAGGAGAGGTGGCCGAGCGGTCGAAGGCGCACGCCTGGAACGCGTGTAGGCAGGAAACTGTCTCCAGGGTTCGAATCCCTGTCTCTCCGCCAATTATTCGTCATTCGCAGCAAGTCAGGCTACGTTTTTTTCTGAATGAAACCGATATCATTCGAGATAACTTGAAGAAACTTTTTCAACGCATAACTCGTAAAGATCTCGAAGAGTTTTTAATTCAGCCAATATACGCACAACATCGACTATTTTATACCCATATTATCACAGTGATATATAAGGCTTCAATCTATCTAGCATCTTTATAGATCGTTCAGACCATAAAAATCATCACTGCATCGCTAGGCAGCAAGTGCAATGTTAATCGTGGGATAAGGGATTTTGCCTGAAAGAACAGAGCGGTTAATGATAGCAGCAACAACAGCCTTAATTCGATAGATTTTTGATTTCTTTTGGCTTCGCCGTTTCATCAACTATATCTAAATTTTCTATATTTTCCTCGTCTAACTGCGCGACACCAATTTCATCAAATAACTCTGCAATTTCTGCTTCAGAAGCTGCTTCCTCCTCTGCTTTCACATCTTGAATTGTCTTTCCCGATGCCTGAATTTCTGCTTCAGCTTCTGACCTCGCAACATTTAATATAATTCCTGTCGTCACCTCTGGGTGTAAATAAACGATTACCTTGTGAAGACCGAGTTCTTTTATGGGCTTTTCAATAACGATTTGTTTACGATCAACGAGGAAGCCCGCCGCTTTTGCAGATTCTGCAGCATCACGTGAATTAACTGAACCATAGAGATTGCCTCCTTCAGATGCTGATCGAATAATAACAAAAGAGCTTCCCGCAATGCGATCAGCTAAATTTTCAGCTTCTTTACGTGTTTCTAAGTTACGCGCTTCAAGTTGAGCTTTTTGGTCTTCAAATTTCTTGATGTTGGTTTGGGATGCCAATAACGCTTTACCTTTAGGCAACAGATAGTTTCGGGCGTACCCTGGTCGTGTATCAACGATATCTCCCATTTGCCCAAGCTTGGCAACACGTTCAAGTAAAATGACCTGCATAGACTAGCTCTCCCTACTTAATCGCATATGGTAACAACGAGAGATACCTCGCACGCTTTATTGCACGTGCTAGTTCACGCTGTTTTTTTGCTGAGACTGCCGTAATTCGTGATGGCACTATTTTCCCGCGCTCACTAATGTATCTTTGCAGCAGTCGAGTGTCTTTATAGTCAATTACGGGTGCATTATCGCCAGAGAATGGGCATACTTTACGACGGCGAAAAAATGGTTTCATTCCCATGATAAAGATCTTTCCTTAGTTCATTGTTGATGCCGTTCACGTGGTTCACTGCGTTCGTCGCGTTTTTGCATTTGAATAGAAGGTTCTTCATCATGCACCTTGACTTTCACAGTTAAAACACGTAATATATCGTCATGCAGATACATTAGGCGTTCCATCTCATGTACGGCTGCTGCAGGGGCATTGGTTTTCAAGAAAGCATAATGTCCTTTGCGGTTTTTCTTTATCTTGAAGGCCATTGTTTTAAAGCCCCAATACTCGTGTCCAACGATTTGACCGCCATTGTCAGTGATTATTTTTCCAAAATGATTAATTAATTCTTCAGCTTGCGCATTCGATAGGTCCTGACGCGCAATGAAAACATGCTCATATAGTGGCATGTGCACTCCTAAAAGTTTATCGCGTATTTCAAAGATAGAATCAATTTTCTTCCGCAGATTCTAGCACGAGAGACTACGCTGTAATTTATTTGTGCGGAACTTGAGTGGCTTTAAACTACTTTGGGGAAACAAACAAGTTAAATTTCCATTTTTTTATATTCCACCTGTTAGAGCATTTCTACAAGAATCAAAGCATTGATTGAAAATCTTGCTTCAATTCGGCTCTAATCATTTTGATATACTTAAATCGTTAATGCGTTAATCTATTAATTTGCAACCTAGATAATTCTGCGATGAATGATTAAAAGCGCGAACAAGGAACCGAGCAATGGCAAGCCCCGATGGACCCGGAAAATCGCATCGCTAGGGCATAAGCATAGTGCGGCTCTGCGACATGTTCCCAACGGAGGGACCGGGCCGTACGACTGCCGGGGCTGCCGTAAGGTCTGCTCCGTCAAGATAGGGCCGCACTTCAGAAGTCGACCATCTCCCTTTGCAAGTGGATTTTCGCGATCTACCTTAAGATGACAAACCTGAAAGGCGTCAGCAGCCTGAAGCTGCACAGAGACATCACGGTGGCGCAGAAAACGACGTGGTTCATGTTTCGCGGCATACACGAGGCGTGGAAGGGCGAACCGAAGGAAGCCTTTGAGGGTTCGGTAGAGATTGACGAAACGTTCATCGGCGGCAAGCGGGCGAACATGTCAAACAAAGAGCGCAGAAGGCTGCGCAAAGCTGGCATGATGCAGGGACTACAAGGCAAGATAATCGCAATCGGTGCGAAGAACCGTGAAACGGGCAGGGTCACGGTCAAGGTGATCTACTCTGTTGACGGAGACACGCTGCGGGGTCTCGTCGAGGAAGTTTCAAGCCCAAACACGATGGTCTACACCGATGAGGCCAGAGGCTACAAGGGCATAGAGCGGGAACATGGAAGCGTCAATTACTCGGTGTCAGAGTACGTGCAGGAAATGGCGCATGTCAACGGAGTCGAAAGCTTCTGGTCGATGCTGAAGCGCGGGTATCACGGTGTCTGCCACTACATCTCGCCCGAACATCTTGAACGGTACATCGGCGAATATGCGGGGCGGCATAATTTCCTTCAGGCGGACGCGATCGATCAGCTGATGAATGTTGTGACGCGGCTTTTCGGCACGCGCATACTGTATCGCGATCTCGTTGAAAGTGGAAAAGTAACTTAGAAAACGGCAATGAGGACAATTATAAGCACTGCTTTTCCTTTCGCGTTCACGGGCAAGAGGGCGATCCGAAGACCGCCTCTTTGCTTGTCTGTGTATTCGACAAATACCGTCAGTGATTACATGCAATAATTGCTATCGCCATATTGCTAGACGTTGAAGATCGCGCCGCTGTTTCTGACCCGGTAGGTCGCTTCGTTTGGTATGTTGGTTAAACGATAGGGGTTACTTGGTGGAGTGCAAGTGTACCTTTCTTGGCGTGTACAGACCCAGTATCCGTAGCTACCCGGCACATTACCGCACATGGGGGAGTGTTCGAAAAAGCGTTACAAATCATCCACGTATAGCCCTTGGGCGTTTCGTTGGGTTGACGTATCCGGCAATCGGTGTTCCGATAGTGAGCCTGTGTTCTTACGTGATCGGATGATCGGCAGGTCTGTCTCTCTCCGACATTATATGGTTCATGCTAGGTTCCGGGTATATAGCCAAAAGTCTGACGATTAGACGTGATCGGCGTCCTGGTCGGTGCGCCCCGGCAATCGCTGCACAAGTTCAGGAGGTTAACCCGGATGTTACGTCCGCCGCTCATCGGCATTCGTACAAGGGTGTGGTTCTCATATGGTGTGGGACGAATTTTGTACACCATTGGTATGACACGATCATCATTTGTCGAATTTTGCTCATCACGCAAGATTCGCCTGATTTCGCGAAACGTCGTCCGATCGATCTACATTTTTCCCTATCCGGCCTTTTTCGCCGCTGCTATTTGCTTTTGTT
>JAPORV010000013.1 GCA_026710055.1 Aestuariivita sp. | reverse complement strand
AAAAGTATATTTTTCAACGTGTTGACTTAACCGAAATATGTGGATGCCTTTTCTTTAATTCAGCAAAGATTGGCTGATTCAATGGAAATCTTGTAAGATATTAAGAAACTGTACCAAATATCGAAAATCTTCGTTAGAACAAACGCATCAGAAAAGTACATGTTTTCAATAGTTTACCAGAAAATTTATAGATTCTTTTAGGAAATTATATACTTAAGTAAACAAACTACCAAATATAGAAAGTAATCAGCCAATTTCTGATTATTTACACCAATTATAGCGTTTTTTTATTTAAGTATATAAGCCCCTTTTTTAAATAGAACACTAAATATTATCTGCAAAATGAATATTCGAGAAGTTATTACATTGAATTAATAGAGCATTTAAATGCGCTTCGCCTATTAGACGATTAGCTCATAAAACACTACGGTGGTAAAGTAAACGATAGTTGTTCAACTCAGCAAGATGGACTTAAAAAGCCTTGGTAAATTTATAATACGAGAAAGTTTGATGCGATTAGGCGAGAAATAGATAGGTTAAATTTTAACTCCAATTGAGCAGGCCGTCGCGCTTATAACTTTAATTTTGGCTTTAGATTATGTGGGCAAAAAATAGGGCATTATGTCGCTTATTTGAGTAAATGGTCTTCTCGCTCTTTCGATAATTTACTTCTTAAGGTGCCAAATTTACATATCTCTGATAAAAATCAAAAAGTCATGAGAGGTGATGTATTTGATGTTTGCCCTATCGAGGTTGATTTAGCATACTTTGATCCGCCATACGGGTTCAACACCGGAAAAATCTCACTTTCTCGCATTCGTTATGCCTCTTACCACCATTTATGGACGACTATATGCTGAACGATTGCACAGGTAGGTTTATTGCGATGGAAGCAATTGAGAACTTAATTGAATCAACTGCCGCGAGATGGATTATCTTATCGTATGGTTCTGGCGGCCGAGGTAGTGCAGAAGATATAAATCAAGTTTGCCCTAAAATGGAAAAGTTGTCGATGTTATTGAGGTGGATTATAAACGCAGTTTGATGTCAGAAATAACATGAACTGATGAGTGGTTAAGCGAATCGAACAACTCAAATCAAGAATACTTATTGTTGGCTAACATAGCATGATATCGAATAATTATTCCATTGATGGTTCAATTTCGTTTTTCATAAAATCAGGCATAATGATGGTAGTCAGCCCGTTGATTCTTTATCTATCTGGTGCTGTCGAACAAAATCAATTAACGCTTGGGTTGATGGGTCCCGGCCTGTTGATATTTCTTGGCCAGAAATAATTTTGCTGAGTTGTAATGCAAGTTTTTTGCCTAATTCGACTCCCCACTGATCAAAAGAATTAATATTTAGTATTATACCTTCAACAAACACGCGGTATTCGTAGATTGCGATAATATTACCAAGAAGCTTAGGCGTTAATTTTGGATAAATTAGAGTGGTAGATGGGCGATTACCACTAAAGGTTCGGTGACTAACCTGAAACGCTAATTCTTTACCAAGAAATTCATTCACAAGGTGCTCTTCGGTTTGCCTTTTGTCGCATCCAAGCATTAGTGCTTCGGATTGTGCTAAACAATTTGCAATCAATAAATGATGATGATGGGATAATTCAGCTTCGTGGCTGTTTATCGCGACCATGAATTCACAGGGAACAATTTGCTTGCCTTGATGAAGGAGTTGAAAAAAAGCATGTTGACCGTTTGTGCCAGGTGCTCCCCAAACAATTGGCCCCGCGGGATATTCTAAATTATTTCCTGTTTTCGTTACCCCTTTTCCATTTGATTCCATTTCGAGTTGCTGCAAATAGCTTGGTAACAGAGCAAGACGTTGATCATAAGGCAAAATAGCGCGTGTACAAAAATCGCAAATTTGATGATGCCATATTCCGACTAGGGCAAGCATTACGGGAAGGTTATGCGACCAATCTGTTGACTTAAAATGCTGATCAACTTCATAGCCCCCACGTAAAAATGATCGAAAGTCTTCAGGGCCAATGGCGAGCATCAGCGGTAGGCCAGTTGGTCCCCAAAGCGAGAATCGTCCGCCGACCCAGTTGGCAAACCCGAATACGAGGTTATCAGGAATACCAAAATCGGCTGTTCTTGAAAGCGCGGATGAAATCGCAACGATTTGACGGGCGGGATCTCCCCCACCTGCGAGTAGCCAATTCTTGGCTGTTATTGCATTTGTCATCGTTTCAATTGTCGTAAATGTCTTTGAACTGATGATCAGAAGTGTCTTTCGGGGATTTAAGTTACGCAACTGTTCTGTGATGTGAGCCCCATCTATATTTGAAACAAAATGGCAACGTGGGCCATCATGATAAGGCGAAAGTGCGCTTGTCGCCATAGATGGTCCTAGATCTGATCCCCCAATTCCAATATTGACAATTTCTGAGATTTTTCCACCAGAACCGCACCAACTACCGTTGCGGACATTATTCGCAAAGTGCTCCATTGATCCTAGGGTATCAAGCACTGATGGCATGATATTCGCTCTATCAAAATAAATCGGGGTTGCATTAAGGTTTCGCAGTGCGCTATGCAAAACAGCACGATTTTCTGTCGAATTTATTGGGTCGCCTACTAGCATTGATTCGCTGGCACCCTTTAAGTTGGTTGATTCACATAAGTCGATAAGTAGCTTTTTTGCAATTGGATCAATCAATGTCTTAGAGTAATCAAAATACAAATCATTAAAGCGGATAGAAAAATTCTTAACACGCTCTGTATCAGAGCCAAAAAGATCAATAATTTTCTGCGAACGTAATTGAAACCAATGGGACTTTAGAGCGCTAAACATGCTTTAGGGTGCCCAATGCACTGTAGTATTTGACAAAACAGCGTTAACAGGCATTTCTTTTTGATCAAAATCAATGGCTTGTTCAAGCACTTGGCGTTTTAAGTCACCAAAAATCAAAAGATGTTTAGACAGTGCAGAGTTAAGCGTTCTTGCACTGAGGCTTACCCGCACTTCCGACTCGGTTTGGGGTCGCTGAGGAAGTAAAACTGGCGCATCGGGAGCAAGTGCAGTAGCTAATTCAGCAGTGCCAGGAAAAAGTGAAGCAACATGTCCATCCACACCCATTCCCATAAGTAATACAGTTATTGGTAGCATAGGTGTCAATTTCTTGGTGGTAAAATCAACGGCCTCGTTAATTGATTGAGTGCAATTGTAGTAAGCAAAAAAATTTGCTCTGGCTGCTTTATTTTTGAGAAAGTACTGGCCTATCATTCCTGCATTAGATCGTGGGTTATTTATGGGAACCCAGCGTTCATCAGTTAGAAAGACATTTATGCGCTGCCAATCTAAATTTGCTGAATGCAAGTGTTCAAATACAGGTCTTGGTGTTGTTCCACCGGGCACCACAAAGGATACTTGATCATTTTGCCGTAAATGCGCTTCAAGTTCACTAATTAAAAATGTTGCCAAGTTAGTCACGAGCACTTGACGATTAGAGTATTTTTTTAAAATCATTAACAATCACCAAAAATGATGTACAGTTGAGCCATATTTTGATTTTTTTCAGCAGATCACATAATTGAGTACAAAATGTCCAGTATTTTGGAAAGAAATGTATCTGGTTTCTTTTAATTGGTAAATTTGAGTAGTGTCACTGATTCAATAGACATATATTATAATTGCAAATGAGAAGTACATCGCTAAAACACATTCATGAAATAACATAGTCTGCAAACTCTTGGTGGAGCCAAAACAATTATGTATGGATACATAGTAGTTGATAGTGACATAAATGGTTTGCACACGGTATCAGTCTTCGCGCATCGCCTTATAACTTAGGTTGTTTTGACTATTAGCTGAAAGCAAACCGTGCTGTTGTTTCTAAATGATTTAAGTGAAATTATATGAAATTCAAAAATTACGACAATTTATATCTGTTGTAGTTGAGAAAAAATATTCGTTTGTGAAGTTCGTGTAAATTAGTCAATAAGTATGGAAAATATATGGAACAAAGAACCCCAGAATTCGCTAAAAAATTCTCTGATTGCCGTACCACTGTCAAGGGACTCGCACGC
Organism: Aestuariivita sp.; assembly: GCA_026710055.1. Classification (GTDB taxonomy): domain Bacteria; phylum Pseudomonadota; class Alphaproteobacteria; order Rhodobacterales; family Rhodobacteraceae; genus JAPORY01. The sequence goes on along the minus strand of JAPORV010000013.1, from coordinate 6,862 downwards.
GCATATGTCGGCTTAACAAATCCTACGACAATCTGGTTTAATACCGGAACATTATGTAACATCGCATGTCAGAATTGTTATATTGCCTCCAGTCCAACTAACGATTCTCTTGTTTATTTGACTGCAGATGAGGTGCTAACTTTTCTCAATGAATTGGAAATGTTGCAATGGGGTGTTTCAGAAATTGGTTTCACTGGAGGGGAACCATTTTTAAATCCACAATTTTTAAAATTTGTTGAACTGGCGCTTGAGAGAAATTATCAAGTTCTTATTCTCACAAATGCGATGCGTCCGATGATGCGTCAAAAAATTCAGGATGGTTTATTGAAATTAAACGATAAGTTTAATTCAATGATTACAATAAGAGTATCAGTTGATCATCATTTAGCGTTGAGCCACGATATTGAGCGAGGTTCTGGCAGTTTTTATGAAACGATGAAAGGTATGAGATGGTTAACTGACAATGGCTTTAAGATAACTGTTGCGGGCCGCATGAAGTGGACTGAGAGTGAGTTAGAGGCTCGCGATGGCTTTAATGAACTTTTTATGCAGCAGCATTTTAACGTTAATGCCTATGATCCAGCAGAACTTGTTTTGTTTCCCGAAATGAACATGAGTGTTGATGTTCCAGAAATTTCCACTGATTGCTGGCAAGCTTTGAATTTATCGCCGCGAAGCGTGATGTGTGCTTCTTCTCGTATGGTTATAAAACGAAAAGGGGCGGAACGACCGGCTGTCGTTTCATGCACGCTTTTGCCTTATGATGAAACTTTTGAGCTTGGGAATTCTCTCACAGAAGCTGATCAAAAGGTTTTTCTAAATCATCCATATTGTGCGCAATTTTGTGTACTTGGTGGAGCGAGTTGTTCGGCGTAATGATGATATCACGGAGAAAATGAGTGTTATTGTAATTTTGCAATTAATGTAATTTAGTGTCTGTTAAAAAACCTCTATTTTTCTTAAATTTCAAGAGTTTACTATGCATAAAAGTATATTTTTCAACGTGTTGACTTAACCGAAATATGTGGACGCCTGTTCTTTAATTTAGCGAAGATTGGCTGATTCAATGGAAATCATGTAAAATATTAAGAAATTGTACCAAATATCGGAAATCTTCGCAGAAACAAACGCATCAGAAAAGTACATGTTTTCAATATTTTACTAGTGAATTTAGGGGTTTTTTAACAGACACTAATTTAGATACTGAGTTTATAAAGTTCACAGGATTGAGAAACAGCTATTCGTATATAAATTATAAAAATTCTCAGTTATAAAATTGCGTGCAAATTTCGTAAGTGAAGCTATCTGCTTCACTAAAGAACTCTTTTTAAAATGCTGCTTTTTTACTCTTTTGGTGGTGAAGGCTATTAAGTATTTTTTGGCAGAGTACAATTTTAATTCGCGCCATTTCTCAACACTTGCAAGACTAGAGACCTCTTCGTGGATATAACCAAAACAATTGAAGGTAATTTATTAAGAAAAGCCTATAAGTACATGATTATATTAATAATTTTTTATATTACTTTTTAAATAAACACTTTCACTACTAAACTTTATCAATATCTTAATTAATTATTATAAATATATGATAATAAAAGAAAAATTAAATTAAATATTAATTTAAACCCTTCCACACTGTTTTTAATATATTGTCATCTTTTGGGTAAAGCTAACCAGATGCTGAATATTTTAGTTTCACCGGTTTATCTGAAATGAATTTTAGATCAATTTTTTCGATTAAATATATTAAAATCAATACTTTATCAAATTGATATAAATTCGATTAATGCTAATATGCTGTAAAGTATTGAATTTATGAAGTTTTACTTTCAAAACTAAGTCAAATTTAATTCTTAGAAAAAATCTGCATTGTTTCAATAGGATTTTCCTCGAAAGCCTATCGCAACGACAAATTTTTCAGAACTGTCTTTTCGGGAAGAGGCTGGTTTAGTGTTTTTGACCCGTTGAAAATTTTCTTTGAGAATTTTTTGCAATTTTCCTTCTGCACCGCCCGCCAGAACCTTTGAAATAAAAACTCCATTTTGACGTAACACATCAAATGCAAAATTTGCTGCGGCCTCACTTAAGGCCATTATTCGCAGGTGATCAGTTTTCTTGTGTCCCGATGCGGCAGTTGCCATATCGGACATAACAACATCAACTTTATCATTTAGGATATTTAGAATTTTTTTATGAGAGTTCTCCTCAAGAAAATTCATTCTATATAATTCAACGCCGTTAATAGGTTCAACTTCTTGTAAATCAATTCCAACGATTCGACCTATGGCAGCATTTGGATTTTTATTTAATGCGTTCGTACGAATAAGTGCAACTTGGCACCATCCACCTGGTGCGCATCCAAGGTCAACTACTTTCGCTCCTGGAAAGAAAAACCCATAATTGTCATCAAGTTCAGCAATTTTATAAGCAGCACGTCCGCGAAATCCCTCGGCTTGTGCCTGCTTGACATACGGATCATTTAGCTGACGCTGAAGCCACCTTGTTGAAGATATTTTTCTTCCGCGTGCAGTTTTTATTTTTTGTTTTAGCTTTCGATAATTTCTACCCGATTTATTTTTGCTTTTTATTCTATCAAACAATGTAGTAGTCCAATTAAATTATCCACTTGGCATTTATTCAGTTGGATAGGGGATTAAGCAATATAATGTTCAATTTGAGAGAAGCAGAAGAAATAATGAATATCAGTACTTTAAATGTGCAAAAATGATTTTTGACATTGGCAATTTAAAATCTTGATGGTGAAATATCACAAATACATAGTTCAATATACTGTTTTTGTTTCAATGACGTCATCTGCCATCATTTGGGCGTACAGCAAGCTTTCCCTAAGCCCTCGATCAGCAACAGTTAATTTGTCTGTTGGCCATAATCGCAATATAGATTGCAAAATAGCACAACCTGACATAATCGATGCATGACGCTCTTGACCAATGAGGGGTTCATTACGGCGACCCTCAACCCCAATTTCCAAATACCGATTAATCACGCCTTCAATTTGATCTGTTGTCATTTCCAAGCCATCAACTTTCGTTCGTTCATATTTTTGCAATCCAAGATAACAGGCGGCTAAGGTCGTTATCGTGCCAGATGTGCCAATAATTTGAAATTTTTGGCGTTTGTGTGCGTAATCATAAAGGGAGAAGTTCATTAAATTCTCTTCAAAGTACCAACTCATGAGTGCATATTTTGATACATCATCATCAACATCTTGAAACTGATCCCTAAGTGTTGAAACACCAAGAGGAACAGAAATCCAATCAACTACTTGTGCTTCCGATTGAGCACCATCAATTTGAAAACCTCTTTGCAGACGAATCAAAGAATATTTTCGTTGTCGTTTTGGCACGATGTTCAGGTCAATCCAAACAAGTTCAGTAGAACCTCCACCAATGTCGATAACTAATAGCTGCTCAGTTTTTTCTGATACTAACGGAGCGCACGAAATTACAGCAAGTCTGGCCTCCTCCTCTGCTTCAATGATGTCAATTTCTAATCCCGTCTCAATCAGAACTTTTGCTACAAAAGTGTCGGCATTTCTTGCACGGCGGCAGGCTTCTGTAGCAACCAACCGCATTGAAGAAACATTATTACACTCCAATTTTCGCTTACAGATTTTCAGTGCTCTAATAGTTCTTTCAATTGATGTATCGGACAACTGACCAGTAATTTCTAAACCTTCGCCTAATCTAACCAACTTTGAAAAGCTATCAACAACATTAAAACCACCCTCGCGTGGCTCAGCAATGAGCATTCGACAACTATTCGTTCCTAGATCTAATGCCCCGTAAAGTGCCCTAGACTTTGCTTCAAGTACAACAGTCTGTTTTGTAAAAAACGCTTTATTTTGTTGGTTGTTTAGCGCCACTTCATTTCTCGTCATTCATCTGTACAAAAAAATTAATTATAATGATTATATACCACTGTGTAACGAAGGGGGATTATATAGATAATTTGATATGACACACTATATTATCGATCGATTTAAATCTAAACGCATTATATTGTATCCTGTCAAGTTACCTTTATAATCCGCTATCAAAGCTAAAGGTGTAACTTATTGCGTTTGGTTATCACCGGTCATATGGAATGATTAATGTCGCCGTAGATTAAGTATGTACTGTCGCAATTACTTTACATTGCAATAGGATTCTCCTTATAAACAGAACAAATGGTAAAAAAACAACATGAACGAAATTACGATTGTTTACTGGCGTGATATTCCGGCTCAAGTCATTGTTGGGAAAGGAAGACGAGGTGTCAAGCGTCAATTAACTGAGCGCTTTGAGCAAGCAATTGATCGTGCCGCGATGAAGTCTGGCGCGAAAGATGCGGATGCATATCTCTCAGATTGGCGTAAAGTCGAAGTGAATCCGGTCGCGGGGGAGCCTGAAATTATATTAGATGAACAAACGCAGCGTCTTGAACGGGAATACGATTCTAAACAAATTATGGAACTAATTCAAAATGATGGTTGGAAAAATCCTATATAAAGTAGAATTAAATTCTGTCTTTTCAACATCCAATGTTTGGAGGATGTCATGGCATTGCTGAAGTTTCAACGACATGAGGTTGTTGACAATTATATTGATGCTACATTGCAAGGTTTCTTAAATGATTATTCAATTGAGGTTATGCCGCGTACTGCCCATAAAATTGATGATTTTCGTGTATTACTCCCTCAAGGAACTCGTGTTTACATTGCACATATTGAAGGCACTGACATAAGGGATATGGTTGCAACGGCACAACGTTTATCCAAAGATGGATTTAATGTGATGCCACATTTTCCAGCGCGTCTTATTAAGAATCAGTCAGAACTTCAAAACTGGATTGATCTATATCAGATGGAAGCTGGTGTGACGCAGGCACTATTGTTGGCAGGTAGTAATAAGAAACCTTTTGGAATTTTTGATAATTCAATCCAATTACTTGAAACAGGTATGTTTGATAAAGCTGGTTTTACGCACTTACATATTGCCGGTCATCCGGAAGGTAACCGTGATATTGATTCAGGTGGCGGTAGTGTAGGGATTGATGCTGCGCTGGAACGAAAACAGTCTTTTTCTAACAATAGTGATGCAAAAATGGCAATTGTCACTCAATTTGCTTTCGAGGCGGAGCCAATAATCAAATGGGCAAATCATTTAGTAAACATTGGAATCACACTTCCAATTCATATTGGTATTGCTGGTCCTGCTCGGTTGCAAACACTGATTAAATTTGCCATAGCTTGCGGAGTAGGTTCATCTTTGGGAGTATTACAAAAACGTTCGCGAGATTTATCAAAGTTGTTGTTGCCTTTTGAACCATACGATATCTTAAAAAAATTGGCGGATTATAAAGTTAGTAACCCTGATTTTAAAATTGAACGAGTTCATTTTTTCCCCTTGGGAGGAATAGAGCAATGTGCTCTATGGGTTGCAAGAAATAAAGGCGAGGCTCCTCGCAGGGCAGAATTAGGATGAAAGATATTAATGACTCGAACGATTATTGAAAGTGCGACAAAAACTGAAATTATAGGGTTTGATCAACCTTTTTGTGTTATTGGGGAGAGAATTAATCCAACAGGGCGTAAGCTTTTGGCTCAGGCACTTGAGGCCGGCGATTTTTCAATGGTGAAAAGAGACGCCGTTGCGCAAGTTGCCGCCGGTGCTGCAATTCTGGATGTCAATGCTGGAGTTGTATACAATTCTAATCCTGATCCAAATCAAACCGAACCTCCACTAATGCGCGAATTAGTCGAGTTGATTCAAGATTTAACTGATGTACCACTTTGTATCGATAGTTCAGTTCCCAATGCCCTGAAAGCTGGATTAGAAAAATGTCAGGGGCGACCTTTACTCAATTCAGTTACCGGGGAAGAAGAACGTCTTGAGCAGATATTACCACTTGTTAAGAAATATAATGTTCCGGTTGTTGCAATCTCTAATGATGATTCGGGGATTTCAGAAGATCCAGATGTGCGTTTTGCAGTCGCACGAAAAATCGTTGAGCGTGCAGCTGATTTTGGGATTCCATCACACGATATTGTGGTTGACCCTTTGGTTATGCCGATTGGTGCAATGGCAACGGCCGGTCTTCAAGTATTTCAACTCATAAAGCGTTTACGTGAAGATTTGAAAGTCAATACAACTTGTGGTGCTTCGAATATATCCTTCGGATTACCCAATCGGCATGGCATAAATAATGCATTTTTGCCCATGGCCATTGGTGCTGGCATGACATCAGCAATTATGAATCCCGTGACTTTACCTATTGCGAAGAGTAAAATTGAATCTCGTAAAGCATGTGTTGAACGGGCAGGGGTTCAATTACCGGTAGAATTAGATGATGCTACATTTGTTTCTCTTTTTGGAATGGGAAGTATGAATTGGGGTCCAAGTTCAGAGATGGAGTTAATACGAGCGGCAAACTTTTTGATGAATAAAGATGCGCACGGTAGTGAGTGGATTAAGTTCAATCGTCGAGATGATAACGAAAACGATAGCCGTCCAGGCCGACGTCGGAGGCGAAATAAATCATAATTGAGACTTTAGTATTAAATATGCAAAGTTACTTGTTCTTCCCGCCTTTGAGCCTTTTGTTGAAAAGCAGAAAGAACATGTCGTATTTCTTCATCTATGAAAAAAGAAAATACACAACATGTAAAGGAAATCACGACGTGCCCTAATCTTCATTTATATCATACCTCTGAAATCCATGTTAAGGGGAATGACGCCCTGCGCTGAGGGTGTGGTTCTCGTATGGTGTGGGGCGAATTTTGTAAACCATTGATATGACACGATAATTATTTGTCGAATTTTGCTCATCACGCAAGATTCACCTGATTTTGCGAAACATC
>JAPORV010000428.1 GCA_026710055.1 Aestuariivita sp. | reverse complement strand
AATCACAGGCACAAGCCACTACATCGCAGCCACCGAGATTCACTTTACGACCCGTTGTCATTCAGTACCACAGCTCGTTGCACGTATGATGATCATCAGTCAAAAATTAACCGTTGGGGTGCTGAATAGTTACATTTTTAGTTATTCATCTCAGTAAATTTGATGGTGCCTGACCATATGGCACATTCATTCCACCGAACCGACGAAGCCGAACATTACACTGTTCAGCATGACCAATAAAACCCTCCAAAATACAAAGGCGGGAACCGTATTCACCTACCAACGTGGCAGCCTCATCGGTTTCAATACGCTGATAGCTGTGAGTCTTAATAAATTTTCCAACCCACAATCCGCCTGTATAACGTGCTGCTTTTTTGGTGGGCAAAGTATGGTTGGTACCAATAACCTTATCGCCATTCGCAACATTGGTGCGTGATCCCAAAAAGAGAGCGCCGTAACTATGCATATTCTCATGAAACCACTCATCGCGATCGGTCATGACTTGCACATGTTCACTCGCTATGTCATTGGCCGTCATTAGCATTTCATCATATGTGTCGCAGACAATCACTTCTCCATACGTGTTCCAACTAACTTGCGCTGTTTCTGCCGTTGGAAGGATTGTCAAAAGCAAGTCAATTTTCTCCATTGTCGCTTGCGCCAATTTTCGCGAGTTCGTCAGTAAAACACACGGACTGTTGTACCCATGTTCCGCTTGTCCGAGCAAATCAGTTGCGCAGAGTTCCGCATCCGCGGCGACTTCGTCGGCAATGACGAGCGTTTCAGTTGGGCCGGCAAAAAGATCAATGCCAACCCGTCCGTAAAGTTGACGCTTTGCTTCGGCCACAAAAGCGTTTCCCGGCCCAACCAACATATGTACAGGATCAATAGTTTCGGTTCCAATTGCCATCGCACCGACAGCTTGTATACCGCCCAATACGTAAATTTCATGCGCGCCACCCATCTTCATGGCCGCAATCACCGCCGGATTGGGTTCACCGTTAAAGGGCGGGGTCGATGCCACAATACGAGGAACATCCGCAACCTTTGCCGTTGCGACCGACATATGGGCCGACGCCACCATCGGAAACTTTCCTCCCGGTATGTAGCAGCCAACAGATTGCACTGGAATATTCCGATGACCCAAAAACACTCCGGGAAGCGTCTCAACTTCAATATCATGCAGGGAATTCCGTTGGGCGCGCGCAAACATAATGACTTGATCATGTGCAAACTGAATATCCTCCATTTCGCGCATCGACACCTTCGATATAATAGCCTCAATCTCATTCTCTTCCAAGCGAAAGTTCATTGGTGAATAATTGTCAAACTTCTCACTTAATTCACGTACCGCTTGATCACCGCGTGTCTCAATCTCAGAAAGAGCTTGCTCAACCACTGTTTTGATTTTGACATCATCCAACGTCCGCTCATCGTCAGACTTACCCTTCTTGAGATACTCGATTCCCATGCTGTCAACTCCTATTCTAAATAGATAATAATCAAGGCTCATTTGCTCGCGAAAAAAGTGCAGCGATAACAATTATGATAATGCCTTTAATAATCAACTGAGCTTGAACAGGTAAGCCAAGGATAATCACAACATTGAAAATCAGTATGAGAATCAGTGCGCCAGTTGCGGCACCCCAAAGTGTACCTTTGCCCCCGGTTAGCATAATCCCTCCTAAGACACAGGCAACAATTGCGTCAATCTCGTACCCACGGCCAACCCAATTGTCGACAGTCCCGACAAAACCCACCAGAAAAAGTCCAGCAATTCCAGCCATAACGGAAGAAATAACATAACAGAAAATTGTAACACGATCCGCATTAATCCCAACCAATTTGGCCGATGTAGGATTTCCGCCCGTGATATAGATCATGCGTCCAAAACTAGATTTGTGAAGCAACCAACACAAAAAGCAGAAACAAACACAAAAAGCACATATATTGACCGGAATCCCCGCAATACGCCCAACTCCAAGAAACCGAAAACCCTCCGGCAACGATCCATAAGGGGCGCCTTGTGTGTAATAAAACCGAACGCCTTGTAAGACGATCATCATTGCGAGCGTGGCAAGAAAAGGTGAAACGTTTCTCTTTGTAACCAACATCCCGTTGATTAAACCAACGCAAGCGGAAACAAGAACTGTAGCAGCGAATATCACTGGAATCATTGCATCTGACGTTGCATTAAAGGCTGTCGCCAATACTGCTGAACTAGCCATCAACGACGCCACAGACAGGTCAAGACCTCGTACCAAGATAACAAAAGCCTGTCCGAGCACTACGAGAGCCAGAGGTGCTGCTTGCGTCAAAATATCCTGTATATTGTTAAGCGACAAGAACGAAGGCTTTAGGATAGTTGCAACTGCTATCAATCCAAAGAGCGCTAAAGGAATAATTACCTGACAAAATTGGAAGTTTGTCCGCAATATACCAACGGACGAAATCGCATTCATTAAAGTTTCTTCCCTTTATGTACGTAAACCGAGACAGCCACAATTATAATCAATCCTTGAATCACCCATTGAATAAATGTCGAAACATTCATGTAATTCAATAAGTTACTTAATAAAGAAATCAAAATAACACCTAAACATACGCCTAGTATATTTCCCTTTCCGCCTCCCAGAATTAATCCACCAAGAATGACCGGTGTAATTGAAGCCAGCGTAATTGGATCACCAACTCGCGGGTCACCAACGCCGGTTCGACTCACAAAGTAGGCACCCGCAAGTGCCGCAAAAAAACCGCTAGCTGAGTAAGCAAACAAAATTACTCTATTTGAGCGAATACCACTCAGATGAGCAGCTTCAGGATTACCACCGACGGCGTATAGGGCACGCCCGGCCTGAAAATAACGCAGAAAAACCCAAACCAGTAGAAAACAGATCAGCATGACAATACCCGAAATCGGCACGTTCCCTATTCGACCGTAAGAAAATTCTTCAAACCAGTAAGGTACGCTTCCTGTGGGTTGCAAAGTATAGATCAAAACAGTTCCATTAAGAATGGATGCTGTACCGAGCGTCACAATTAACGGATGGACTCCCGTTTTTATCGTAACATAGCCATTCACGAATCCGATAACCACACCAAAAAAAAGTGTGCCAAAAATCATTGGGATCATTAATGCAGGGTGTACATTAACCACTGCCGCCATAAGGACGGTCGATGCGGTTACCACTGAGCCAATCGATAAATCAATTCCTCCTACAATAACCACTAACGCCTGACCGATACTCGCGTAACCAAGTCCAGAAGCCTGCTCAAGAACATTCATAAAATTTCGCATGGTTCCAAAGCGGTCGCTCAGTAAAAATCCAGCCGTTACCACTACAACCAATAACACAATAACAATGATCAAAGATGGATCTAGTGAAAAACGACGAACAAAATAACCTATTCTTGATAAATCCATCAGTATCTCCTCACGTTACACTAACAGATGGAGCTTTCTTTGCTGCCGTTGCATATTTCATAATTAATTCTTCATTTATATCAGTTCCGTTAACTTCACCGGTAATTTGTCCCTCGCGCATAACCAAGACGCGAGTACATAAGCCAACAATTTCTGGAAGATCCGAAGAAATCACCAATATCCCCAAGCCTTCATCCGCCAATTTACGAATTATCTCATAAATTTCCACCTTAGCGCCCACATCTACTCCACGTGTAGGTTCATCCAAAATCAGAACTCTACGACATGCCCTTGTCCAACGGCCAAATAAGATTTTTTGTTGGTTACCTCCAGAAAGCTTATTCACGTCGAATCCCGGATATGGAACAGCGATCCGATAACGCCTTATTTCATCTTCAGCAGCCTGTTTCTCACGTGACCGATCAAGCCCAATTATAGTTGTAAATTCTGATAGCATCGGAGCAGTAATATTGACAGATGCATCAAGCAGCATCATGAGGCCTTCCCCTTTACGGTCTTCAGTCAAAAACCCAAGTCCTTGATCAATAGACTCTCGTGGTGATGGGACATCAAGAGGAACACCCCCAAGCGTTACTGCACCGTCTGATCGAGTTGTAGAACCAAAAACTGCGTGAGCAACTTCTGATCGACCAGCTCCCACTAAACCTGCAAGACCCAAGATCTCTCCAGCATAGAGATCAAAAGAAACATCCTTTACTTTTGGCAGCGCAAGCAAATTACGTACCGTCAAAACAGGTGCGGCCTCAAAAGATGGAAACTTTTTTTTGGGAAAGATATCACTGAGTTCTCGTCCTACCATCATACCAACCAAGAGATCGTGGCTTAGCTCTTTTACTTTATGGCATCCGACGAACTTCCCATCCTTGAGAACTGTTACACGATCCGCAATGGAGAAAATTTCCTCCAGTCGATGCGAAATATAAATTATACATATACCTTCATTACGTAATATCTTCATCCGATCAAAAAGAATTTCGGATTCACGACCCGAAATTACCGCTGTAGGTTCATCAAGAACGAGTAGTTTCACATCTCCAACAAGTGATTTGGCAATTTCAACCATTTGTTGATCAGCAATACTAAGATCTTTTATAAGAGACTTAGGATCCAGCTTATGACCTAATTTATTCAATATCTCATCCGCTCTTTCGTACATTAAACGATAGTTTATTGTCCCTAAACGTGTTAATGGTGCACTACCAACGAAAATATTTTCCGCAATAGATAGTTCGGGAAAAAGCATAAGTTCTTGATAAATTACATGAATTCCGGAATCCTTGGCTTGCTTCGGTGAACTCCATCGACATTTTTTTCCATCAAAGTAGATCACACCGTTATCAGCAATATAAACGCCTGCAATGGTCTTGATGAGAGTAGATTTTCCAGCTCCATTCTCACCAAGTAATGCATGAATTTCACCAGCACTAGCTTCAAAATCAACGTCATCAAGTGACTTTACACCTGGAAAACCCTTGCTGATTCGTTCAAGCTTAATCATTTCAATTTTTTTTGTTCTTCTAGATCGCGATTCAGATAAGTCTTTCTCGGAAAATTACTTTAATATATAACCATCATATTTTTTTGATTTGGTAGGGCTTTGAAGCAACCAATAAATCGTTAGGGAGGAAATAACCTTATTGTAAACTCAAAAAGCCCCACCAAAACCAATTTTTCAGCGATTAGTTAGGTAGTTTGACTGAAAAATTAGTAGGGTCATAGTTTGGAATTCCACTGCCCATAATCAATTCACTAGGTTGATCCATAGCAACATAATCCAACAAAGGAACATCTGCAGAAATTGAACGGGTTTCATCACCTTTCGAAATAACAACCTGAAAATTCACGTCAAGCCGTTGCGGTACAGGTGTACCTTCCAAAACATCAACCGCAAGATTAACAGCAGCCGCACCGATTGAAGGCGTGTAATCAATACCGGCAAATGGGAACCCGTGTTCTTGAGCAAGCTGATACATTCCATTAAGATCCCCACCAGTGTGCGGTGGAATATCTACCCCCGTCACTCCGGCTCCAATAAATGCCTCGACCGACCCCGAACCTTGTAAACCCGAATCTGCCCATACACCATCAATGTTATTGGCACCTTCACGTTGGATAATTGCCGCCATTATCTGACGACCATTCGCAGGACTCCATCCAGTATATTGCGTATCAATAATCTGAATATCTGGGAATTGTGCAAAGACTTCTTTTGCAGCCTGAAGGCGCATTTCAGCGGGACTTGCCCCAGCCAAACCTGGCAGCAAAACAATGCGACCTTCGCCGTTAAGACTTTCAGCCATCCAAGTCGCACTCATTCTTGCAAGAGCCGTATCAGATGCAGTAACAAAACTTACAAAACTACTGTCACTGTCAACTCTTCGAGCGACCGTTACCACTGGCACACCTCGGCGCATCGTGCGACCCAAAATTGGATCAAGTGCATCAGCTGTAGCAGGATTGACAAGTAACAGATCAATTTCCTGCTCCAACAAATCCTGAATGTCCGAAATTTGTTTGGTTGGATCACCGTTTGCATCCGTCACAATAAACTTCCCGATCTTATTGAGATTTTGCGAAACACCATATTGAATTGAATGATAAAATGTGCCAAGCCAACCATCGCCCTGAGACGCATTTGAAAATCCTATTGTAAATGGACCTTCACCAGCATATTCTGATGTATCTATAACTTCATTAAAATTTGGATTCCACAAGAAAGTTCTTGGCAAGCCATCATACCCCTCAGCAATCGCAAGAGCCGGTGTCAACGCTATAGCAGCACCAAACATTATCTTCGTTATTTTCGTAAACATTAACATTTTCCTTTCCAATTAGATAGTGAGTCAAAATTATTTGTTACAGCATTCAGCCAACTGCACTCTCAGCTGAAACAATTTCAACATTTGAGGTGTCACGACCTTGATGCTGTTCGGCAGGAAAGCCTGCAGCATAATCAGCAAGCACTGCTTGGGGTGCTGTCGGAACTGGCGGAAAATCCCACCAACCCACAACATTAGCGGCAGCGATATTAACATCCCGTGTAATGGGAACTTCGACTAATGCAGGTCCGCCACTTTCCAGCGCTGCAGTGATTGTCGAACCAATCTCATCAACACGGTGAACTTGAGTGGCAAAATCCAAACCAAACGACTTCGCCATCGCCGGAAAATTTACAGAATACGGCTCATTATTATTTCCTGCCTTCGAGAACTCAGAAATAATGTTACGTCCCATCAATGCATCTTGACCATCCCGAATTGAGATGTAACCGGAGTTATTCAAAACCAAGAAAACAATAGGCACATTGTAAATAACACAAGTCGCCAGTTCCTGCATGCACATCATAAAGTCACCGTCTCCAATGATACAAACGACCGGCGAATCAGGCTTTGCAAGCTTTGCCGCGATAGCCGCCGGTAGTGCGAAGCCCATAGGAGAGTAACTACCTGGAGTTATATGAGTGCGGGGTTCATAAATTGGAAAATCCTGCTTTGTCGAACTCTGAGGATGACCTGAACCGACTGTTACAATTCCATTACGTGGTAGAACTTTTCTCAATTCCTTCAACGTCGTGAGCATTGTGGTCGGTATTTTCTCATAAGACCGACGCGGTTCCATAATTTCATTCCACTCATTCCACAACTTCACAAGGCGTTCATGTTGGACAGAACGCCTGTCAAGACTCTGTTGAGCTTGGACATCCGAAATACCTGAATCGATATCCTCAAGAACAAGAGAAATATCACCGACAATACCGACGTCTGCAGGATAGTTTTTGCCAATCTCTCGTGGATCAATATCAACATGGATCAACTTACTCTCTGGAATTGAAAAACTGACACCCTTACGCCAAGAAGAGGAGGACCAGTCGGTAAATTTGCAACCAAGAGATACCACAACATCCGCTTCACTAGCTAACGTATTTCCAGTTAAGCTCCCGGGCCAACCAATAGTTCCAGCATTCATTGGATGATCTTCTGGAAGTGCTCCTTTACCATTCCAAGTAAAAACAACTGGTATTCCCAGCCGTTCAACTAAGCGCTTGAGTATCACACTCGCATTTGAGGTAATCGTTCCTCCGCCAGCGACAATGCAAGGACGCTCCGCTGAAAGTAACAGTTCAATAGCCTTCTCAATTGCTAGATTGTCTCCCCGTTGACGCCCAACAGGGAGTCGCTTTGACAATTCTTGAACATCAATATTCGTTTCACTGGATTGAACATCAAGCGGAATATTAATATGAACAGGGCCCGGTCGTCCTGTTAACATCGCGTTAAAAGAACGATGGAGAATAAACGCTGCACTATCGGCAGTAATCATGTCGAAGTTACGCTTAGTGACATGTTCAGTAACTTTAGTAAAATCGGGAGTGTTTTCGCGATCAAGCTCCTGCATGACGCCATGACCACGCATATGTGTTGAAGAAGCTCCGGTAATCAAAAGAAGGGAAGTCGAATCACAATATGCATTCGCCAATGCCATTACAGTATTGGCTGCGCCGGGACCAATCGAAGTGCAGGCCGCGATAGGCGATCCTGTCACGCGGTAATGCGCGTCTGCGATATGAACGGCTGCCTGTTCATGCATCGTCTGCACAACGCGTATATCCGAACCTAGGTCGTTAAAGGCATCCAGCAAATTCCAATTTCCATGACCCGGGAGTCCGGTAATGTAGGGGATGCCATAGGCCTTTAAAGCCTGACCCAAGATATGCCCAACTGTCTTCATAATTCGTCTCCTCCGTGAAAAATACAGTTTTCCAAGTTTCTTTTTGACAATTTAAGTTCTTAATTTTTTAATCTTGATCCATCGGCATCCGCAACTCCGCTTGTTGAACGTACGATAAGACTTGTTGGAAAAATATAATTGCGAGGAGAACTAAATTTATTAATTCTTATCGTCTCTGAAATAAGTTTTGCTGCCATGCTTCCGATTTCTACTATCGGCTGACGAACCGTTGTAAGAGAAATCATGTCCCAACTCGCCATTGGGATATCATCGACACCAATAATGGAAATATCCTGTGGAATCCGATAACCTTGTTTCCGCGCTGCCTCTAAGGCTCCAATTGCGATCACATCATTGGCGCAAAATAAAGCCGATGGGGGTAAAGGTAAGCGTAGCAACTGCAAGCAACTCGAATAACCACCCTCATGAGTAAATTCAGTATGGAAAAGTAATGTCTCATCAAACTGAATATCGCTTTCGTCCAAAACAGACTTTGCGCCCTTTAATCGGCCCATTGATGTTGATGTGCTTTCTGGACCCATCAGGAATCCAATGCGCTTGTGACCGAGTGATACCAAATGTCGGAGTGCTTCTACGCCGGCAGAAAAATTATCACTTTCCGCCACATGAACGTCATTTTGCATATTTGATCTAATAGCAAGAACGGTTGGTTTTTTACGATCCTTCAAAAACTCGACCATTGGGGATCCAATTAATGCGGTGGTTAAAATCACCCCATCAAGAGTATCAATCAATCTCCTTAATTTCCTACTGGCTCTATCTTGAGTAATCTCGTCAATGATCAACACCATATCAAATCCTAGGTCATCTAGGTCGTTATTAAGCTGATCAACCAAATATGGAAAAAAAGAGTTGTGCAATGCTGCAACAACAACACCAACAAGACCTCTATGATCACGCAATCCGGTTTGGTTCCGTTTCAACCGACCGCGAGGAGTATTGTAACCAAGCCGGTCTGCTGCTTCGACGATTTTATTGCGCGTTAACACAGACAATTGACCACTTCCTGCGAGAGCGCGTGACGCTGTCGATTCGGAAACTCCAGCAGCATCTGCGATATCTTTTAATTTAATTCGTTCAGACAAAACCAATACTCCTCTGATTTTTGATTGACTTTGTTTAAACACATAATAAAAAATCAACAAATGCTCTTCAGAAGATTATCAAATTGTATGGGTTTGGGCTGAGGGAGTCGTCATATCTTGCCACACAAAGTAAAGACCTATATCGAACAATTTGTTATAATTCGGCCCCACCATTCAGCAGTTCCTGACTTATCCCAATCTGGGAAAATCGCTGTAATGTTTGCGTTCGGCCCGTAACTCAACTGTCCACAATAGGCATCTTCCGGCCCATTCCCGTCCGTAAGAAATTTACCGCCATCGACGCGGTTGTTTTTTGTGTAGAGATCTGCCTTAATCCACGGAGCAGAAAAATACATTGGAAAAAAATAATCAGGAATTAACGTATTCTGACCAAATCCAACCGGCGCCAATTCCCGATGAACATAATCTATTTGATCGTAATTAAAATTAGTCATAGAGATACCAGTCTTTCCCAAGACATAATACCCACCGTCGGCAACAGACTTGCCGGCATTTGTTACATTGACTTCGCCTTGACCATAAAATCTTTCCTTAACCGACACATCTTCATTAGCGTTTTTCTTTATGGTAGCCACCGCTTTGCCTATTGATGGATCAACAAATGTTGCTCCCAATCCAAATCCATCAATTGAGCTATCCGCATCCGTATGGATAACTGTGTCTTTGTATTTAACGGTTGTTTTAAACGCCGAGTCAATTTCAATGGTTAAATCCTTAGTTCGGAAACTTAATTGATTATCCTTAAAATCAAATAAGCCAAAATCGGGCGCACCATCTTTTATCTCATTAGACCTTATTCCCAATAGGTTAGATTGAGTAACCGGTCCAAAAACCTTGTCTTTATAGTTTCCAATTCCAACTGAAGGATCAAAACGAATTCGAAAAATATTTTGATTATAAGATACGATCTGAATTCCGATTTTGTAAGAACTAGATGTTTCCCTAGTACTTCGATTCACGGATGTGACTGTCAACCAGTATTGCCACGGATTGGAACTATCGACTGTTCCACTCTCACCATTCCCAAGCAGCATCCAATTCGAATCTGCAAGTGGTGCAAATTGATTAACCGGAACATAATGAAAAACATTATTTGTTTCAGTGTAATATTGATCTGTATCGTAGTTGCCCAAATTATTAAATGTCGGCTTTTTCAAAGAACTTTCCTATTTTTTTCAAAAGAGATAAATTAGAATTGTTTCGTTATAATTTAAACTTCAAATAAGAGTAAAATTGCGCAAAATTTTGCAAGTTTATCAAAAAATAGATTTTTCTTGCAGAAAGTCAAGGAAAAAATTAAATTTTTTGCGGAATTAAAATTTAATAAATGCCGCTTTGCGTTTCTATACGACTACAAGGCAACTAAGAGACATCCCATACCCCAACAATATGTCTTCGTACGTACAAGTGATTCTTGAACCTTATGGACAGTCTTGACATATCCAATTTTCAAATTCTTTTCATCGCTCAGTAGCCTCGCCCTCAAAGGCTATTACCAACGGCTTGGCTTTATACCTTGCAACACTCAGCTCACGGCTCAAGGTGGTGAAAGCGGTGATTGATCTTTTTTTATATAGTGTCTGTTAAAAAACCCCCCTTTTCTGGCGACTGCCAAGAGAAAAATATGAA
>JAPORV010000304.1 GCA_026710055.1 Aestuariivita sp. | reverse complement strand
TTTTTTCATCGGGTTTTTCAATCCGAGAGTTGTCATGCCTGCTGGGTAGGTGGATATTTTTTTGACGCAAAAATCATCTGCAGGGCATCATGAAAAAAAGTTGGCGGGAATGACTGCAAAATGCTCGTAACCGCTTGTTTGATAGGGCTAGTATATGTAACAATACTACTCAAAACACTGCGGCGCGAACGACTATGGATTGTAGATGATACGGCTGATTTTATCGGAAACACCGAGACAGTCTTTGGATCGCCTCCATTCGAGAGATTTCGAATTAAAAATAATTAAATATATAGTCCCAAAATACCAATTCATACTGCAAAGAAAGCGCGTATGTTTACCTCTGTTCCCTGTGGATTATCAGCATGTATCCAATGTCCAGTGCACGGAAGTTTTGCAAATTGCGCATAAGGAAATAACCTTTTGATTTCCGTGCGATGTTCCGGTCGAATATAATTCGACTCGCTCCCTGAAAGAAACAAAACTGAACCACTATGTGTAGCACAAGTTGGTGGAAATGACATAATTGACTGCATATTCTGTTCTAGTGCATCCAGATTAAAGTGCCATATTTTGTCCGCAACATTCAAAGATTGGCAAAAGAAATGCTGAAGCGGTGTTTCTATTCCACTTTTGGCCAGTTGGCGTGCCGCATCAGAGCGGGTATTAACCCGTGATAGATCTACAGCACGCATCGCTTGAATATATTCAATTTGGTTATGATTATAGTTAACCGGAGAAATATCTGCGACTATCATTTTTCGAACGAAATGAGAATGAAGTAGAGCAAACATCATTACCGCCTTACCGCCCATCGAATGTCCCACAAGATCAACCTGTTTCCACCTCGCAGATATTACCTCACACAAATCTTCTGCCATATCTTCGTAGGTATGGCTCTCCGACCAGGGGCTTTTGCCATGATTCCGCAAATCAACTGCGATAACTTGCCTTTCATCAGAGAGACGTTTTGCAATCGACCCCCAATTTCGCGCGGAGCCAAAAAGACCATGCGCAATTACAAGCGCGGGTAAGGTTGTTGGAGTTCCGAATTCAATTAGGTTCAGCATTGTTATGTTTTGCCAACAGTGAAATAAGTTTAGACATCAATCATGTTAATTCTATTATTTTGCGTATCAGGCCAATATTTTCAATAAAGTTTTGTACATAACGAATTAGTTTCGCGACTAAATTAGTGTGTATTAAAAACCCCCTTTTTCAACGTGCTGACTCAACCAAATATGTGAATGCCTTTTCTTCAATTTGGTAAAGAATTGCTGATTCGGTGAAAATCTTGCAAAATATTAAGCGATTGTACTCAATATCAGAAATCTTCGTCAGAGAAATCGAACGGAAAATCAACGTTTTTCAGCAATTTATTCGATCATTTGGGTTTTTTTAACAGACACTAAATTATGAAACGATATACAGTCTCATTCATTGATATCAGTCATTTTCCATACCAAATTGAGTTAATGCATTAACAAAAACGCCTGCATCAACATTACCACCAGAAATAATACAAATTACATCGTCACCTTTTATTTCTGAGATTTGAAAAAGTATCGCTGCTAATGCGACTGCACCACCTGGTTCAACCACTAACTTAAGTTGCTCAAATGCAATAACCATGGCTCGTAATACATCTTCATCACTCACAACTAAACCGGAACCGCATAACCTGCGAATAATCGGGAAAGTCAATTTACCTGGTTCAGGGGTTAAAATCGCATCGCAAATTGATCCTGACGTATACATGTTGCGAACATAATCTCCTAATGCTATCGACCTTGCCATATCATTAAAACCTTGAGGTTCTACCGAACGACACTGCAGTCGTGGTGCTTTTGCCTCTAAAGCTAATGCAATACCTGAAAGTAATCCACCGCCACCGCAACAAATAAGCACTTCCGCTTCGGTTACACCGCACTTTCGGGCTTGCTCAGCAATTTCCAATCCGATCGTTCCTTGCCCTGCGATAACCTCCGCATTGTCAAATGGTTTGATGATTGTCAATCCTCTCTCAGATGAAAGTTCAGCCACAATCTGCTCTTGGTGTTTACGGTCACGGTCAGATAGGATAACTTCAGCACCCATTTTTTTAGTACTCATTATCTTTGTCTGTGGTGCGTCAGTAGGCATAACGATAATAGCCGGAGCACCAAAAGTCTGCGCGGCTAGAGCCACTCCTTGTGCATGATTGCCGCTCGAAAAAGTAACCACTCCGCGTGTACGCACTTCGGGATTCAATGCTGAAATCGCTGACCATGCTCCACGGAACTTGAAGCTTCCGGTAATTTGTAAACATTCTGGTTTAATCCAAACTCTTCGTCCAGCCAGTTTGTCGATAACAGGGGAATTTAAAAGAGGCGTACAACGAACAAGATTAGATAACCGAGTTGCAGCAGCATTGATCATTTCAATATTCATCGCATATGACCGACCCAATGTCGTATAGCAGCTAGCGCCTCTGGTTCATCCAGAAATGGGATATGTCCACGATCAGGTACTTCCGCAGCAATCAGGTCAGGGTCATGCCTTTTCATTTCATGTACTGTTTTTGAACTCAACAAATCAGAATTCTCACCCCGAATGATCGCAAGAGGTAAATCAATAATTGCATCAAAAAATGACCATAAATCTGGTTGCTGACTAGCAGCAATTTCAATGGTGGCATCACGAAGGCGCGGATCATATTTTATTTGAAGACCATCATTTGTTTCAGAATAAAGCCTCTTAACTTCATTTAACCAGCGTTCATGTGGCACACCAATAAAGCCAGGCATTTCTTTTGGTTTTTCAATAGCAGCCTCCGCGAATGTCTTCCAATTGGGATTTTTACCGAGATAATTCATAATCTTTTGAAGACCCGCAATTTCAAGTTCGGGTCCAATATCATTAAGAGCAATGCCCAAAATTCGTTCTTTGAATCTTGTACCGAGCCATAACCCAATTAAGCCACCGCGCGAAGATCCAAGTATTGCAACACGTTCAAGCTCCAAAAAATCTAACAAAGCAATAACATCCTCAGCTTCAAATGGAATTGAATAGGTCATTATATCATTGGTCCAATCAGATTTCCCGCGACCACGATAATCCATTCTTATCAATCGACAATCATTTAAGAATGGGCTTACATAGTCAAAATCAGAACTTTCACGTGTTAATCCGGCAAGACATAAGATTGGAAATCCCGCACCCTCATCGCTATAATATAACGAAATCCCATCTCGTGCTGTGAATTTTGGCATTATAAATTTGCAATCTCTGGGAGAGTTTCTAAACTGGAGATAATCGTAACGGGTTCCCATGGAAGTCGATCAACTGGTTCATTAGCGCGATTCACCCAAGCAGTTTTAAACCCATATCCTGAAGCGCAAGCAGCGTCCCAACCATTAGAGGATACAAACAGGACATTCTCCTTGGAGCATGAGAAACGTTTTTCAACCAAACCATAAACTTGAGGGCTCGGTTTGAATATTCCAACACTCTCAACGGACAATATATCGTCAAGTAAATGATCAATATTTGCCGAACGCGCTGCAGCACTTAACATTTCTGGTGATCCATTCGATAAAATGGCATTCTTCTTGCCCAATTTTTTTAACGCTAGCAACATTTCTTCTACTTCTGGAAAAGCTTGAAGTTCCCAGTAAAGATCAAGTAGCCGCTGGCGAAGCTTAGAATCTCTATCCAAACCCATTGATTCCAGAGCCCAATCCAGACCGTCCTTAGTCACGGTCCAAAAATCAGTATGAGCATCAGTAATGGCTCGCAGCCACGTATATTGCAATTGTTTGTGTCGCCAAGTGTCGGCTAAATTCTTCCACTTGAATTTCAATTCAGGGAACGCACTCTCTTGAGAGAGTTGCCGCGCCGCTGCTGAGACATCAAACAAAGTACCATACGCATCAAAAATGCACGTTTTTACTGTCACAACCTTCCCCCTTTTTTCTTTAATTCAAAGACAGACTGAAATCAGCGAATTAAAATGCTATAGTGATTTTGCTATATGAATTTAAAAAATCCTCAAAATAAAGCGACTCATAATTTGTTTCAATCAACTCAATTTCTCTTTTTTCTCATTCATTGAACTTGTGCACAAAAATTATCGCTGCGAAACACAGTACCGGATTACATCATTTACCTTCTCGGAACATCCAAACCTCTTATTCAGAATAACTTGAATATATTGGAAACTTTTGGCAAAGTTCAGTAACTTCACATTTGACTTTAGACTCAATCAGCGCGTTGGCTTCAGGTCCTTTTTCTGCCAATCCATTGACGACCTCAATAATCCAGTCAGCAATCTGCTGAAATTCGATTATATCAAAACCTCTAGTTGTCGTAGCTGGCGAACCAAGTCGAATTCCACTCGTAACTGTTGGTTTCTCGGGATCAAACGGAACACCATTTTTATTGCAGGTAATATTGGCGCGGCCTAAAGCCTGCTCAGTTAAGTGACCCTTTACATTCTTTGGACGAAGGTCAACCAATACAACATGCGTATCTGTACCATGTGTGACAGTATCTAATCCTCCTCTTATTAACTGATCACTCAATGCTTGAGCATTGCGAATCACGCGATGAATATATGTTTTGAACTCTGGTTGTAATGCCTCCCTGAATGCGACGGCTTTAGCAGCAATCACATGCATTAACGGTCCACCCTGAATTCCGGGAAAGATGGCAGAATTAAACTTCTTTGCAAGTAAAGCGTCATTAGTTAAAATCATTCCGCCGCGTGGGCCGCGTAATGTCTTATGCGTTGTCGTCGTTACAACATGCGCATGTGGAAATGGAGATGGATGCTCGTTGGCCGCAACAAGGCCAGCAAAATGTGCCATATCAACATGTAGATAAGCACCAACCATATCAGCAATAAAACGCATTTTCTTAAAATCAATTTGGCGCGGTATTGCGGAGCCACCTGCGATGATGAGTCTTGGTTTATGCTTTCTTGCAAGTGATTCAACCTGATCATAATCTAACAAATTATCTTCACGCCGAACGCCGTATTGTACAGCAGTAAACCACTTGCCAGATTGATTCGGAGCAGCACCGTGGGTAAGATGCCCGCCTGCGTCCAAACTCATTCCCATTATGGTATCTCCGGGTTTCAATAACGCTAAAAATACACCTTGGTTAGCTTGTGAACCAGAATTCGGCTGAACATTCGCAAATTCACAGTTGAACAACTTGCAGGCGCGTTCAATTGCAAGAGTTTCTGCAACGTCCACATAGTTACACCCTCCGTAATAACGTCGCGCAGGATAACCTTCGGCATATTTATTGGTCATAATGGAACCTTGAGCTTCCATAACCGCCGATGAAACAATATTTTCGCTAGCAATTAATTCGATCTCGTTTTGTTGCCGCCCGAGCTCTCCAACAATTGATGAGAATATTTCCGGATCCCGTTCGCGCAGTGCTCCCGAAAAAAAATTGATATCAGAAAGTAAGGTGTTCATATTCATAATTGTGCATCTCCTCAGTCATTATCAAAGACAACCTTTATCAAGCAAAAAAATAATTGAAAAGGAAACATTTCAAATTTAATGCCATTTAGATCCCCCCCCCCAATTATGGATACATTTACTAATTATGAAAATTTCATTTCTCTCCAGTGACGCACTAGTGGCAAAAACGGCTCAATCATCACTTATCGACAAATATGGCAATGTATCACCTGAAGAAGCCGAAGTTATCGTAGCACTTGGTGGCGACGGTTTTATGCTTGAAACTCTGTTAAAGACACAATCATTAGCTGCTCCTGTCTACGCGATGAATAGAGGCACTATCGGATTTTTAATGAATACTTTCAGTGAGAACGACCTTATTGATCGATTAAAGGCAGCGCATGAAGAGATCATCAATCCACTATCAATGCGAGCAATGGATAAAACTGGCAAATTACATGAAGCTTTAGCAATTAACGAAGTGTCACTTCTACGAACCGGACCGCAAGCTGCAAAACTAAGAATATCAGTAGATGGTCGACTACGGTTGGACGAGTTAGTATGCGATGGTGCGCTCGTTGCCACACCTGCTGGCTCTACTGCTTACAATTATTCCGCACATGGACCGATTTTACCAATTGGTGCTGATGTATTGGCGTTAACAGCAGTTGCGGCTTTCCGTCCCCGCCGCTGGAGAGGTGCACTACTTCCAAATACTGCCAAAGTGCGTTTTGATATTCTCGAATCAAAAAAACGACCCGTAATGGCAGAGGGACACTCCGATGCAGTAAGAAATGTTGATTGGGTTGAAGTTAAATCGGAGCCATCAATTGCGCATCGTATATTATTTGATCCCGGTCATGGTTTAGATGAACGGTTGATTTCTGAGCAATTCACATAGAATACATCTTAAGTAATTGTCACTCAGCAATCATATGGAAATATGGAATTTTAATTGAAAACCGGTAATTCTTGACCGCTCTTGTCGACAAACTATCCTTATTTTGCTCATCGTGATCAATAATTTATCTCGGTTTTATTCAAAAAAAGTTGAAATAGTCTCTGTTGGCTTTTTCCACTTTGCCATAGCTGGTACAGTAGCATCAGTCGCTGGATGTCCCACCGCAATAATCATTGTTGCTTTTTCCGACTCTGGACGGTAAAGGATAGAATTGAGAAATTTCATTGGGTTTGGCGTATGCGTTAATGTGCATAAACCGGCGTAATGCAGTGCTGTTAACAAAATACCAATCGATATATTTACACTCTCGGGAACATAGTAATTTTTGTATCGCGTTCCATCGTCAAATTCTCCCCATCTTTGTGCAAAAACAACAATGAGCCACGGCGCAATGGTCAAATGCGGTTTTTGGGCATTAGTTCCTATTGGCTCAAGTGCTTTAATCCACTCATCACCCGCTCCGCCTGCATAAAAGCGCTGTTCTTCTGCCTCTGCTTGCTCGCGAATTTGCGCCTTTAAATTCGACTCACTTATTGCAACAAAATGCCAGGGTTGATGATTGGCACCAGAAGGGGCTGTTCCTGCTGCACGAATACAATTCATTATTACATCACGTGATACAGTTTGACTTGAATAATGTCGCACCGAATGGCGTTGTTTCATTTTCTGGAAAAACGCTTTTGCGTGTTTGTTCATATCTTCATCAGTCATGTAATTTCGATGAGGTAACGGAAGGGCTTGATATATCAAGTCATTCTTAGAGCGCATTTTCCGTCTTATCCTTCTTAAAAAAATTCAATAGACACCTTACGCGCCTAGCTTGAGAATTAACACCTAAATAACATTCAAATATCTACCCACCGTCAAGAAATTTGGGTAATGGTTTGAGAAAATAGAACAATTAAGCTGAATAAGGAAAGAAATACTTTCAAATAAAAGTAACTCCCTGATCTATTCTAAATTTTTAAATAAAAAAGTCCGCAAAGATAAGTAACAAGCAAACTTATCCGCAAAAATCTGCACGTGTTTAGAACAAATCAAGCCATGTTCTCTTGAAAAGCCGAAAACGTTCAATTCCTTTGAAAAGATACCCGTAAAGATTAACTAATGCTTCAATAAGCAATGCATTCTTTTCTGATCCACCGATTGCGTTTCAGAAGGAATTGCATAATGTCTGTTAAAAAAGCCCTAAATTATTCAATAAATTTCTGAAAAACGTTACTTTTCTGTGAGGGTTCTTTAATGAAAATTTCTGATATTTAGTATAATTTCTTAATATTTTACAAGGTTTCCATCGAATCAGCAAATCTTCACTAAATTGGAGAAAAGGCGCTCACATATTTTGGCTGAGTCAACAGGTTAAAAAATGTGCTTTGATACATGGCAGACTCCTGAAATTTGTAAAAAAAGGGGGCAATGGCATTAACTTAAGGAGATTCATCATTATTTCAATCTGAGTGTTATATATATTTGTATAAGTTTGATGCAGAGCACAACATATTGATTTAATTATTATTAGATTATCTGGCAAATTGGTTGAGTTAATGCCATTGGGGAAAGTGACAGATACTATATACTTTAATGGAATTTTGAGCAATTCATAAAACGTAAATGATATTTCAGCATATTACGAGAACCTCAAAGGCAAAAATGCCTTGCAGGCATGATCGGCTGTGCTGTGCATATTGCAAAAATTGCAACAGGCAAAATAAAAGAAACTTACAGCAATCCACGTCAACCGAATAAAGCAAAAAGTGTAAAGATCGGTGAAAACCCCGCGCCCAAGTTTTAATATCTGAACGATGTAATGAAATCGCACTGGTAACAGCGCAAACCAGATGGGAAAATTAACTTCATGATGGGAAAATTTTTTCATTTTATTAAAAGTACAGTTTTCCTTGTTCTTCTTTGTACAACATTAGCAATTTCGACATTGGGCCTAACCGTAAAAGTTACTCAGCTTGGTTTACAAGTTGCAAACCTTACAGCAAATGCGGCAGCAGCGAGTATCGCTTATAAAAAAGATAAAGCGCAAGCGGTTGCAAAAATCAAAGCACACGAACGCGCAAAAGCGCGGATTAAACGTTTTGCGATTGCAGGTGCCGCAATCATTCCAGCCGTTGGTCTTTTTGCAGCACCTGCAATGGCCGTCTCCTTTGAAAAGGCGGCTTTTGATGATTGGAAAACCGACAATCTTGATAAAGATTTTAGCGATTATGCCTGTGAAACAGGCGATATAACTGCGGAAGTCATTGATGAAACGCTTCAAGAACTTCCTGAGTCACTAAGACTAGACGCCAATATCGTTAGTTCATGGATGCCTGAATGTGGTGTTAATTTTGAAAACCAATCATGGATTTCTGACGACAAAAAATGGATGCCATCTCTTAACGGCATAACAGGTTGGATACCGTAAACTGATGATATTAAAAGTTTAATGCCAGATACTCAAACATTAAAAGATTTGGTGCCGCCATTGGATAATTTACAGAGTTGGTTTCCCTTATTTGGATCAGACACGCAATAACAACACTTTATACCCTCACCCCTAATCTTTTAATTGGGTGTAGTTCTCCTATGGTGCGGGAAGAATTTTCTGACCTATTGACATCATACGATAATTTTTTCCCAGGTTTGACTGATTGGGCAAGATTCATCTGATGTCGCGAAAAGACGACCTGTTGATTGATATTTTCCCCATGCGGCGTTTTACACCGCAGCTCTTTGCTTTTTTTTGAATGTGGTAGAATGCGCTAAAACATTCATTCATTGTCTTCTCAATCGGCGATAGGAAAGGAGCGCTCTGATGACTACCCTGCCACCCGAAACCGTTCTTACCAAGTTGAAAGCGCTGAAAGACATTAACCGAACGGCCGAGCAGCATCTTGCAGAAGTAGTTCGCGCTGCGTTTATCGATGAACTTGATCTATCGGAGAATTGCGCAGATTGGTATCGAGAGACCCCACGGGAAGCGGAACACCCGCTTCGCGACATACTTTTTTGGCCTGAGCGCTCACGGCTGAGGACGGCGTTCGAGGCGCTTGACGACTAAGGGCCATCGGTTGAGGGTAAGGCGGATCAGAAGATTGATGCCACAGGAAGCCAGGCGATGTTCGGGCCGGTTGACGTTGACCGGTCACACTAATGATTGTCGGGCGGCGGCATTTCGATGGATATCATGAGCA
Organism: Aestuariivita sp.; assembly: GCA_026710055.1. Classification (GTDB taxonomy): domain Bacteria; phylum Pseudomonadota; class Alphaproteobacteria; order Rhodobacterales; family Rhodobacteraceae; genus JAPORY01. Next base: position 1,333 of record JAPORV010000304.1, on the reverse strand, counting down.
GCTCGCGAGAGCGAGAAGGTGAGGCGCTCGCTCTATGGCAAGGGGCCTTCTACGCCCTCGCTGATCCGGGGAGCCGGGAGCACAATGGACGCCTGTTCCAGCGAACGGCTTTCGATGTTTCGAGACCTTGAGGCATGACCGACGGGGACGGACGTCGGATGGCGTGAAAGAATAGTGATGGCGGTCGTCATCTCGGGTTCGGGGTGCGGCGTGCGTCGCGTGTTATTCGTTGTTCGGTCTCTTCGCCCTTACTGTTGATCAGTGACGAAGACTGCGCGCCTAACAGCACCGTTCATTCTATATTTGGCGTGGACATACGAGTTCACGGGTTTCGCTTGCGCGGATATTCGCATAATGCCCCATATAGTGATGATGTGAGCTGGTTTTGTCGAGTAAATCGGCTTTTTAGGGATTGCATCCGTTGAGCGGTTGCTGAAATCTTATCTCACCCCTTCTTCTGCCATAACAATCAAAATCCGCTAACTTTTGCAAGATTTCTGTCGAATCAACTAATCTTCGCCAAATTGAAGAAAAGGCATCCACATATTTCGATTGAGACAACAGGTTAAAAAATATGCTTTTTTTGCATGACAAACCTTTGAAATGTATGAAAAGAAGTTTTTTAACAAACACTAGTAACTATTCAGCATCCCAAAATGCGCAACATTTAGGGTGTGTTGAGTATTTTTGTTGACATCTTGAAAATCATGGTCTATCTAGTTTCCGAACGAGACGGTAAAAGCCGTCCATGAGGCATCAATACGATAGTAGGCAGAATAGAGTCCGATGTCAGGATTTCCTGATCGACCTTGATGAGAGTGGGTCCTTTTTTTGGGAGCTTATATACCTAGTAAAAAGGGGGCGGCAAGCGCGGGGCGGGGCGGCCGCCGAATTTTCCGTCGGGTGTCAAGATGGGAAATTTTTAGCTGGAAGTCTTCCGCCCGCCGCCATTTCCGTTTCTCGGAAAGAGTGTTGCCGTCAGCTCCCTAGCAGGGTGTTGCCATTCAGCAACACTGCAAGAAATTTTTTGTTCCCTGTGTTGAACGCCTGTTTTCCCATCATCAGTGGGCTGTGGTCTGCGGATTGCACCAAAGGGAAATATGGGTAATGTACGGAAAATTGACACAGAGACGGATATCTGGCTGCATTCCGTCTGATTCTGCTGTGTTAGGCGCGGAAATCCCTACCCCCGTTCTATCTTACTGAAGTGTCCTGAGAAAAATGGGACGTGATAGCGAGTTCAGGGCATACTAGCAAATAGCGGACATACTTGGACGGCTCGGATGGCGCAAGGGAAACCCGGCCCGGAAATCCGGTGGAGACATCTATTGGC
>JAPORV010000128.1 GCA_026710055.1 Aestuariivita sp. | reverse complement strand
TCGGGTAATCGGCAATTATGCGGTAAAATTCCCCAATAAATTTGATATTGCGATGAAAAAAATTCACATTCGTCTCGGGCGGGCGTCAAAAAAGGGGGGTTTTTTAACAGACACTATCTAACTCTCTTTCCTCATCACAATCGAAATCTGCCACCGACTTTTGCAGGTGACTCAGAGATTTAAATCATTTAAAGTTGCTTAAAAAGTAATTTCTTTAATTTTTCTGAAAGTTAACCTTGCCCCAAAAGGTACTTGATATTGATCGGTCGAATTAGCGAGAACTGCTGTGATATGACCCTGAATGTGTATGAGGCAACTTATCTTGATTATACATGAATTTTATGGGGCTTATATACTTAAGTAACAAAACACTATAAGTGGTATAAATAATCAGAAATTTGCTGATTATTTTCTATGTATGGTAGTTTGTTACTTAAGTATAAAAGTCCCAATTTTATCATTAATGGCCCTCTCCAATTAGAATTTGTAAGCACTTCAACAATATGATTCATAAAATCATACGTATGTTGATGACAGTCCATACACTATCCATTGACTGGTTAAAACATTTCACAAGTCGCATAAAAAATAGACATCAGCTACGCTCCAAAACATCAAAAACTTGGCAAAAATAATCATATCACGTTTACCTTTTGACTCTCCAATGTTAAAGTCTGATGTATTGTTAATTTCAGTTCACTGAAACAATACATATCAATATCGAAATGATTGACCATCTAAGGGATGTAACTAACTATGAAAACACTAAATCTTATTTCTGCTACCTTCGGAATTATATTGTTCGCTACGGCAAGCCTTGCACAGACAAACATCTCAATTGCAACGGCTTATCAGGATACAAACTTCCATACACAAAATATAGCGCAGTTCGCCGCCGACGTTGAAAAAATGACAAACGGTGACGTCACATTTACATTGCATACAGGCGCATCCCTACTAAAAATGCCCGAAATCATGCGTGGTATTCAGACAGGACAAGTACAAGCTGGAGAGATTCTACTCTCGGCCTACGGACAAGAAAGCCCTTTCTTTGAAGTAGATGGTATTCCGTTTCTCTCACGTGGACAACGCACAGCCTGGCAAGTCTATGAGTTAACGTTACCATTTATTGAAGCAAGTTTGCAGGAAAAAGGACTTATGCCTTTATTTGCAGTTCCGTGGCCGGGACAGGGACTTTATGCTCAGACCGAAATCAATAGCACGTCAGACTTTGAAGGTGTAAAATTCCGTGCATACAATGCGCTCACGGCACGCTTTGCCGAGTTGATGGGCGCTATACCGACCACCGTTCAATCCGCAGAAGTTCCGCAAGCCTTTGCAACTGGCGTCGTCAGCGCGATGATCACCTCAGCTGCAACAGGAAATTATACCAAAGCATGGGATTTCACATCACACTATTACGATGTGAACGCGATGAATAATAAAAACATGGTCATTATGAATTCGAGTGCCTTCAATGATTTATCAGAAGAGAATCAAATGGCCATCTTGAAGGCTGCTGCTAAAGCAGAGGCTCGCGGTTGGATCATGTCGAATGACGTGCAAACAGAGCTAACAGCAAATCTTGGCGCTAACGGTATGACTGTCGATATTCCCAATGATACTCTATTGGCTCAGTTGGAAGAGATTGGTGCTACGATGGTACAGGAATGGTTGGCGAAATCCGGAGAGGAAGGTGCGACGTTTTATTCGGCTTATCAAGCCCTTGAATAATTGTCGGAAGGAGTACAAACTTGAATGTATCCATTGATGACGGTGTTGACATGTAATGCGCAAAGTACTTGATAACCTTTATTTTGGCGCAGCTTTGCTCGGTGCAATGTTCATCGTTATCATTGGATTATTAATATGTGCACAAGTTTTGGGAAGACAGTTGGGAGTGCACGTCAAGGGTGCCGATGAATTAACCGCATGGAGTGTAGTTGCCGCAGGGTTCCTGCCTCTAGCATATACCTTTCGAAATGGACGACATATCCGCGTAACGTTGATTATTGAAAAAACTGGCAAATTTAGGATGCCTGCTGAATTTCTGGCTTTATCTTTAGGATTGTACTTTACCGGATATCTCGCATACTCATCAATTGATATGGTTTTGGATTCGATCAGATTTAATGATCAAACCCAAGGACTAATCAATCTCCCACTCTGGATTCCGCAAATATCCATTCCGATTGGCTCAGCTCTTTTGGCACTCGCCATTTTAGATGATCTATTTAACTTACTCCGTGGTGTTTTGCCAAGTTACATTCCTGCCAGTGAACACAACGATCGTTTGGATTCTCATAAGGAGTAAGGTCATCCCATTGTTATCAGAGACCGCGCAAATCGCGCTCACCATAGTCTTTTTTCTGTTTTTATTTCTAGGCTCAGGAACATGGATTGCGCTGTCTTTACTAGGCGTCGGTTGGGTCGGATTGACCCTATTCACCTCGGTTCCAGTTGAAAAATCTCTCGCCACATCAATTTGGCAAACAAATGCCAGCTGGACCTTAGCCGCCTTACCCCTCTTTATTTGGATGGGAGAGATACTATTTCGAGCCAAACTTTCCGAGACACTTTTCCGAGGTCTAACACCTTGGCTAGGGTGGCTACCGGGCCGATTACTCCATGTAAACGTCGTTGGTAGCGGCCTATTCGCTGCTGTATGTGGATCATCTGCTGCAACATGCGCAACCGTCGGACGCATGTCACTACCGGAATTAGATCGTTTGGGCTATGATCGCACTCTCGCTGTCGGTAGTCTCGCTGGTTCAGCGACTTTGGGCTTACTGATTCCTCCATCAATAATAATGATTGTCTATGGTGTCGCAGCGGATGTCTCAATTGTACGTCTGTTTCTAGCCGGAGTGCTCCCCGGGTTGCTCATAATGATTTTATTTTCAGGATATATTGTGGTGCGCGCAATGTTATCAAAAGATATCGAATCATCTATCGCCAACCAACTCTCTTTGTCAGAAAAACTCCGTGATACCCGAGGATTACTTCCGACAATTTTACTCATTTTCAGTGTAATTTTCTCCATTTATGCTGGAATTGCGACGGCAACTGAAGCTGCTGCTGGTGGAGTTATAGGAGCGCTTATCCTATCAGCATATTCACGAACATTAAGTCCACAGATGCTGACCGAAAGCCTTATGAGCGCAACTCAGCTTTCATGCATGATTTTCCTTATCTTGTCTGGCGCAGCATTTTTAACAACTTCATTTGCATATCTTGGTATCCCCGCCTCCGTCGCAAGCTGGGTCGGGGATATGAATTTGCATCCTTATACGTTAATGATGGCACTCTGTATTGTGTATATAATACTAGGTTGTTTCATTGAAGGAATTTCAATGATTGTGCTGACAACAACCGTTGTACTGCCATTGGTTTCTCAATCAGGCTTTGATCTTCTATGGTTCGGAATCTTTGTAATTATCGTTGTTGAAGCGGCACAGATTACGCCACCGTTAGGATTTAACTTATTTGTAATCCAAGGTCTGACTGGGATTAGTATTTTTCGCGTAGCAAAGGCAGCAATGCCCTTTTTTGTACTTTTGATTGCAGGTGCAGCAATTATTACCGTATTCCCAGAGATAGCGCTCTGGTTGCCATCCACAATGGATCGCTAGAAATAACATGACAAATATATTCCGACAAACATCAATCGATAAACCACTAAGAATTGATTTTTATGTCGGTGACCGTTTTTCTATTGTGCCTTTTATAAATGCTTTAGATCCTCTTCGGATAGCTAACATTGCAAGTGGAAAGACTCTTTTTGAGACCCGTCTAATTTCAGATGACGGAAAACCCGTAACAGCAATCAACGGAATCGCTTTAACGTCGATAAAGCCGTTGCTGACATTGGTCAAGCTGACAATATTTTTCTATTTGTTGGGTTTGATCCTTTAATGGAAATTTCGACAACTCTTACAAATTGGCTGCGTCGATTGGTTGCACAGGGAACCCACATTGGTGCAGCCGGTGCAGGCCCATTATTTCTTGCTCAAGCGGGTTTACTTGATGGTTATGTCGCAACCATCCACTGGAATTACCGAGGCAGCTTTCTTGAGAACTTTCCCAATATTCAAGTTTCTAACTTTACTTTTGAAGTTGATCGCAGCCGGTTCACTTGCGCTGGCGGAACTGCGACCATGTACCTTATGCTACATGCAATTGCAGTACATTTCGGAAACAATCTTGCTTCTGAAGTAGCTGATATTTTCATCACTGGTGACGTTAATGTAGTCAATCCGAAAATACCACAAATGCAACGTCACAGAGTAAGTTTAGAGCAGTCACCATTGAGCTTTGTCATTGATGAAATGGAGGCTCACATTGAAAATCCTCTGAGCATTGTGGAGCTTGCAAAGCGAGTTAATATTTCACAAAGATCTCTCACACGCATGTTTCGTGAACATTTTCAAATCACGCCGATAAAATATTATCAACGACTAAGGCTACAACACGGTCGCCGTCTCATGCAACAGACAGAAATTCCCACCACACACGTTGCTTTTGCAAGTGGATTCTATTCTCCTGAACATTTCTCTCGCAGCTATAAGCAAGAATTTGCCTGCTCTCCAACGCATGATCGGCACAAAAGCCGTCAGTTTTTGAACCAGCGGGAAAATGGAGAGTGAACTAAATTGACTTTGCTTTCTCAGTCAAATAAGGGCAAACTAAAGAATAAAAGAGTAAAATCTTCGTCATACACTCTTTGGTACTCAATAAAGTGTTTTCACCCTTAACGGCAAGTTAATGATACCGAATGGTAAGCGTTCGATTGATCAGTAAATCCACTGCTGAATTTGCAGCATTCAAGTAAGACCGAAGTGCTAAATCAATAGGGAAACTTTTGCAACGGTACAATAAAAAGAATGAGTTAATCTAGAGGGCGAATCATGATATACTATCATAAATATATGTGCCTTAAATTTCTCCGTCTCTGAATTGAATTCAAAACTTAGGAGCATAACAAGACCATTTACAATTTCTATCAAATTATTTTGCGAAAATCATCATGAACACGAGATACAGCGAAATAAACTGAGATAAAACTGTACAGAGCAAAATTAAATGCATGACATAAAAACAACAACACGCGTTGGAATTGACATAGGCGGAACCTTTACCGATGTCGTTCTCGAAACAAATAATGAGCGATTTACATCGAAAGTGCTCACGACCCTGAGCAGTCCGGCGGATGCCTGTATGGTCGGACTCGAAAGTGTCGTCAAACAGGCCGGGATCAAACCAATCAACGTAGATATCATCATTCATGGCACAACTCTGGCAACAAATGCCATCATTGAACGAAAAGGGGCGATAACATCAATGATCACAACGCGAGGATTCCGTGATGTTATAGAAATCGGAACTGAAGGACGTCCTGAGCAATATGATGTGAATATTCTGAAACCCGATCCTCTCGTGCCCCGTCGCCGTCGCTTTACAATTGCAGAACGGCTAAACAGTGCCGGTCATGTATTGCATCAACTGGAAGAAAGCGAACTTGAAGCACTCATCCCTGCACTAGACAGGGCCGGAACAGAAGCACTTGCTATTTGCCTTTTGCATTCTTATGCCAACCCAATGCACGAAAATGCGGCAAGAAATTTTTTTGCAAAAAAAAGACCCGAATGGTTTATTTCAGTTTCATCTGATATATCGCCCGAATTTCGAGAATTTGAACGATTTTCGACAACATGCGCCAACGCATATGTGCAGCCCCTAACATCAAAATATCTCACTGAGTTCGAAGCAAGATTGAAAACTGATGGTTATCAATGTGAGATGATGATGATGCTGTCAAACGGCGGATTAACCACCGTTCAGACCGCTAAAGATGTCCCTGTTCGTTTAATTGAGTCCGGCCCTGCGGGCGGAGCACTCTTCGCCTGTGACGTTACACAGCGATTGGGAATCAGTAAGGCGTTATCCTTTGATATGGGAGGTACGACCGCCAAAATTTGTTTAATTGATAACCATAAACCGCAAACAAATCGTCGTTTCGAAGTTGCGCGTGTCTACAGATTCCGCAAAGATAGCGGAATTCCCATACGCATTCCCGTTATTGACATGGTTGAGATCGGTGCGGGCGGTGGCTCAATTGCGGAAATTGATATATTGGGGCGTCTTGCAGTGGGGCCCGAAAGTGCTGGTTCGGTCCCAGGTCCGGCCTGCTACGGTCAAGGAGGAGAACGACCAACTGTAACTGACGCAAATCTTGTCTTAGGACGGATGAACCCTGCGAATTTTGCAAATAGTTTGCTGAAATTAGATATTGCAGCCGCTGAAACTACGCTCACAACTCACATTGCAGAACCGTTGAACATAGGTTTAATCGCATCAGCATACGGCGTTACCGAGATTGTGTGCGAAAACATGGCCAATGCGGCACGAGTTCATACCATTGAAAGTGGAAAAAATACAAATGATCGTACATTAATTGCTTTTGGTGGCGCCGCTCCACTACATATTTGTCAATTAGCAGATAAATTAAGCGTTAATCGTATCATAATTCCCGCCAATGCGGGAGTTGGATCAGCAGTAGGATTTCTACGAGCACCAATCTCTTACGAAGTTTTTCAAACTCATTATCAACATCTTGACCATTTTGATATTAAAGCGGCCAATGCAACGCTTATTGAAATGGAAACACAGGCGCGATCCAAGGTTAAGCTTGGTGCTTCACCAGAGGCAAAGCTGACAACAAATCGAATAGCTTATATGCGATACCACGGTCAGGGACATGAAATTGCAGTTGACTTAACGAATGAGCCACTCGGTTCTAATGTGGCGAAATCTCTACAAAGACTCTTCGATACCGAATACAGAAATGTTTTTGGTCGTACTATCAGTAATATTGCAGCAGCCGAAATTGTCAGTTTTGCGGTAACCGTTACAACAGAACCTTATGCTGCCGTCACAACGACTGCATCGGGTATCGTAGAACATATCACACACGCAACTCGTACGGCATTTGATAGCGCTGTGGAAGAAGAGCGAAGCTTTGTCATTGTTCCAAGAGAAAATCTTCAAGTCGCTAAGCCCATCGCCGGCCCCGCGATAATCACAGAGAAAGAAACCTCCGTGGTCGTTTCATCAATATTTGAAGCTCGCACGCTGCTGAGCGGTGATATTGAACTGTTACGTACCGACAACCGTATTCTAACAAAAAAGACATAATAGCAACATGGAAGATTTCGAGATTTTGCGCAAACAACTCATCTGGAGTCGCCTGATTTCAGCTGTTGAAGAACAGGCACAAACGGTGATTCGAACAGCATTCAGCCAGTCCGTTCGAGAATGTGGTGATCTATCTGCGGGGGTATTCAATAGGCGAGGTCAAATGATAGCGCAGGCGATCACTGGTACACCCGGTCATGTGAATGCTATGGCAATCTGCATTGAACATTTTATAGATAAATTTCCTGTGGATCAAATGAAGCCCGGCGACATATTCTGCACAAATGATCCTTGGTTGTCTGTGGGGCATTATCATGACGTTACCGTTGTTACACCAGCATTTTATAAGGGACAAGTTGTCGGTCTATTTGCAAATACCTGCCATATCGTGGATATGGGAGGACGTGGTCTCGGTCCAGATAGTCGCCAGGTTTACGAAGAAGGAATCAATATTCCGATTATGCATCTCGCACGCGAAGGCATTGTGAACGAAGATCTCATGGAAATTTTGCGCACAAATGTACGAAATGCACGAGACATGGAAGGTGACTTTTATGCGATGATAGCCTGTAATGATGAAGGCACGCGTCGTTTGATTTCAATTCTTAAAGAGTTTGATCTTGATGATATCGAAGATGTCGGAGATTACATCATTCAACAATCTCAAGATTCAATTGGCACTGCCGTCCGAAATTTGCCTGACGGTGTCTATGAGAACAAAATGACATTGGACGGTTTTTTTGATCCAATTCATTTGAAAGCCTGCTTAACAATTAAAGGCGATCAAATCATTGTTGACTATGATGGAACCTCTGAAGCCAGTATATTTGGCATCAATGTTGTCATGAATTTCTGTATTGCTTACACGGTTTTCGGCGTCAATTGTATCATTGGACATAACGTGCCTTGTAACGCAGGTTCAATCAATGTTGTTGAGGTTCGTGCGCCGCTTGGCTCTATCCTGAACGTGGAACGTCCTATGCCGGTCTCTGCCCGTCATGTGATTGGGCAAATGCTGCCGGATCTGGTTTTTGGTTGCCTAGCGCAAGCGGCGCCGGACAAAGTTCCAGCCGAAGGAGCAGGCGCTATGTGGAACCCAATGTTTCGAGGCGGCAAGACCGCAATTAGTGCTGAAGTTTTAGCATCTTCTCCAACAATCACAAAAGATTTTGACGTCATCACCTTCAATACGGGGGGCACTGGCGGCCGCCCGTTGCTTGACGGAATGTCCACAACAGCTTTTCCGTCTGGGGTGCGCACCCCACCTATTGAAGCTATTGAGACGGACTACCCACTCATCGTTTGGCGTAAAGAATTTCGTGAAGGCTCTGGTGGAGCCGGACAATATCGTGGTGGGTTAGGCCAAATTCTAGAATTTGGTTGTCAAGATGGCGCACCATTCAGTGTTGCTGCCATGTTTGACCGAACGCTAAAAGCTCCCAAAGGTCGGCATGGAGGCTGTAATGGTGCGGTAGGTATTGTACGTACTGACGATGGCCAAATATTAAAAAGTAAAGGCCGGCAAACTATTCCTTACAACAAGAAACTTGTTTTAGAAATGCCTGGAGGTGGTGGTTATGGAAATCCTAAATTGCGTGATCCAGAATTAGTGCGCCAAGACGTGTTGGATGAATTGATCACCTCGCAAGCAGCACTCGAGGATTACGGCGTTGTATTGACGCAAGATATGCAAATCGATAAATCGGCGACACAAACGCAAAGATCCTAAATGAACTACTCCATATGACTCAAAAGCCTTTCCTTTATTTATACAACTGGCATGAACGTCAGCCAAAATCTCGTTTTGATAGATCGCTTGCAAGCAGCGGATTAGATGTTGAAGTTTATCGAACAAATGAGAATGAGTTTCCTTCAGATTGCAATTATTGTGGTGTTTACGTAAGTCCAAGCTTTGATGGTGCATATGACAACTTACCTTGGGTGAATCGTCTGCATAGATTACTCCCAGAGCTTGCCCAGGAAGAAATTCCCATGATCGGATTGTGTTTTGGATGTCAGGTACTAGCGTCAGCTTTAGTGTCGCAAAACACTGTATTCAAGCGCACTGAACATGAAGGGGGACGAGGTACAATTTCGCTGACCAAAGCGGCAGAGACCGACCCAATTTGCGAAAACATTCCAGATACATTTGATGTTTTTCACTGGCACGGTGATGAAGTCAGTACGGACAGATCTGAGATAGAAGTCTTAGCCTATGGAACTGATTGTAACAATCATCTTTGGCGTTGGTCTAAAGGCCCTGTTTGGGGCGTCCAGCCACATCCTGAAATGGATGCGAACGACCTTCAAGAATGGTTAGAACATAATCGAGTAAAAATTGGAAAAAACGGTCATGATGTTGATCATTACATTTCGCAATGCTTAACGTCAAATTTCGGTTTTGTAATTTTGGAGAACTTTATCAGGCTTGTGATAAATCACAAGGCTACAATCATTTGAGAGGCCCATTAGAGAGGTAAAACTAAGCAATGTTCACCGAAAACGCCACGCTTATTTCTGAAATTCGAGAGCGATTTGCACATGTTGACAGTTGCCCTTTTCAAGGTCAACGCATTTTTTTTGAGAATGCTGGCGGGGCATTGACTCTAAAGTCAGTTGTCGAAACATCAGCATTTTACGCAGCAATTCCTGATAACCCAGGACGCCAAAATCCGGCCGGGCAAAGAACACAAAAGGTCATAAACAAAGCAAAAAATGATCTAGGACTATTAATGAACGCAACCTCTGGTCAATTTTTTGTGGGGGAAAGTGGAACCGAACTCCTGTTTCGTATGATCCGCACGGCGTGTCTAGCTGCACCAAAGCACTCTAAGGTTATTGGATCATCAATTGAACATCCGGCATCACGCAGCGCTGCGCGTCGCTGGGCAAAAATTACCGAAATGGATTACATTAACGTCGTTCATGACAACGCGACGGGGATGGTTACGGCTGAAGATTACAGCGCTTTGATGACACCTGATGTCGCAGTCGCAACAATCCTTCATGCTTCACCAGTTACTGGGATTGGAATGGATGTTAAGGAAATTGTTATTGCGATCCGATCAGTGTCGCCGAACTGTTACATCATTGTTGACGGAATCCAGCATGCTGCTCATGGACAAATAGATCTACAAGCCTATAATGTTGATGGTTACGCGATTTCTCCGTATAAGATGTTCTCGCGTCATGGCTATGGAATAGCTTGGATTTCTGAGAGGCTGGCTAAAACACCGCACGACAAACTAATTGATGCGCCAATAACCAGTTGGGAATTTGGAACCCGTGATACAGGTTCTTATGCAACCATATCGGACATTGTATCATACTTTGAATGGCTTGGTAGCAAAATATCACAAGAAACCGACCGGCGCTCTCTTATAAAAGCCGCCGGTGAGGCGATTCACTCCTATGAGACTTCCTTAACCGATTGCCTAATTAATGGTACGGGCAATCTCCGTGGCCTTCGTGAATTGGACGGTATCACAATACTCGCCGGGGATGATAACCCTAAACGTGAAGGATTAATTTCGATTGTCATCAAAGGAAGGAAATCAGAAGATATTGTCGAGGAATTAAATGTCCAAGGCATACGAACGCATACGCGCAAGGCAGATTACTATAGTGGAAACGTACTTTCGCCTCTCAATCAAACTGATTGTGTTCGTATTTCTCTTTGCCATTATAACACTGAGGCAGAGATTCGTAAACTCCTTACTGCACTCGCTGAGATCGTTAAAGTTAAAAGCTCTGTTCAACTGTGAAGTGCACCATGTCTCACATGGTAGTTTGAGGATATGGGTTTCATAAATGTTGTGTTTTCGTCAGGAGGCAGTATGAAT
>JAPORV010000287.1 GCA_026710055.1 Aestuariivita sp. | reverse complement strand
CGACAAATAATGATCGTTTCATATCAATGGTTTACAAAATTCGCCCCACACCATATGAGAACCGCACCCTGCGAAATTTTCCCCTAAAGGCACAGTTTTTTAAATTTATCAAATTATCTTTCTCGTTTCTCGCGAAAACACATAACATAAAATTTTGTTGTATCTCTTTAGTATTTTTACTCTCCATACCACGCAGTAATGATTCACATTTATGCAATCTGTAGACTTTTGACGAAATCATCAAATTGCTAAATTACTAATCTCATTAAGACACTATTTTTTTACCTTCGTGCCTGCGCCTTGACCATTGGAAGTCGGACAGCAAAACCAATACTATCAAGATGCTTTAAGCACTGATGAGACCACTTAAACAGCAACCTTACGAATTGTCATGTTCGAACGAATATCGAAATTATTCATCCAGCAATCATCATGCGATCATGCGTCGCTTTAACTATTTTCACATCTTTGCTGTAATATAACCAACGTCTAGGATTAGTGGAATGAGAACAATTCATTTTCAGTTCACTTAAGTTCTTCTTGATTTTTTAAAGAAAATACACTTCAATAGATAACTTCATTGTTTGGAGATTATCATGAAACAGCAATTTCTCTTTATCATGGCAATAGTCGCTATAATAGCCTCAAATGTGTATGCGCAAGAAGTTAGAGTGTATAATTGGTCAGATTATATTGATGAAGAGCTATTAAGCAAATTTGAAAAAGAAACAGGTTTCGAGCTTATATATGATGTCTTCGACTCTAATGAAGTATTGGAAACCAAAATATTATCAGGTCAATCTGGTTACGACGTCGTCGTTCCAACGGGAACTTTCCTACAAAGACAGATCCAAGCAGGTGCATTCCAAAAACTTGATTTTTCAAAGCTGCCTAATGCCCAAAACCTCTGGAATGTCGTATCAGAACGAACAGCGCAATACGATCCAGGAAATATCTATTCTGTAAACTATATGTGGGGAACAACGGGTATTGGAGTCAACGTCGACAAAGTTAAAGAGATCTTAGGCGATGCCGCACCAATCAGTTCGCTCGCGTTAATTTTTGATCCAGAAAATATGGAGAAACTGGCAAACTGCGGTGTTCATTTTGTTGACGCACCAACCGATGTCATACCAGCAGCGTTGCGATACATCGGTGAAGACGTCAACAGCCATGACCCCGATGTAATTGCCAAAACTGAGCTAGTTTTTGCCGCTATTCGTCCCTATGTTCAAAAATTCCATAGCTCCGAATATCTCAATGCTTTAGCATCCGGAGAAATCTGCGTCGCTTTTGGATGGTCAGGTGATATTCTTCAGTCACGCGATCGAGCGGCGGCGGCAGAAAATGGCGTGAATATTGCCTACAACCCGCCTCTGGAAGGTGCCGCAATGTGGTTTGATCAAATGGCTATTCCAGTTGACGCCCCAAACTCAGAAGGTGCCCATATATTTCTAAACTTCATCATGAATGCCGAAAATATGGCGCAGGCATCAAATTATGTCTATTTTGCTAACGGTAACTACGCTTCACAGCAATACCTTAACGACGATGTCATTAATGATCCTGCCATCTACCCTGATGAAGCAACATTGGAAAACCTCTACACTACTGTACCCTATCCAGCGCGCACACAACGCATTGTAACCCGTTTATGGACAAAAATAAAATCGGGAACGTAACTGTTTGCTTAAGTCCCACTTTCAATCACAGCCGAACTCAAGCAGAACATGACGAAAAAATGTGCAAAGGGAAGCCATCCTAATGCCGGCAGATGATATTGACCCGTGGGATGATCCAACAGCTAAACCGTTGATTCGCTTTGACCGCGTGACAAAACGGTTTGGTGAATTCACCGCAATCAATAATTTATCTCTTAATATCTTTGAAACTGAGTTTTTTGCTCTATTAGGACCATCTGGTTGTGGCAAGACAACGCTGATGAGAATGTTGGCTGGTTTTGAATCACCCACAGAAGGACATATTTTCTTATCAGGCCAAGACCTTGCACCGATTCCACCTAATAAACGTATGGTCAACATGATGTTTCAATCATACGCATTATTTCCTCACTTAACAATTTATGATAATATTGCCTTTGGTTTAAGACGTCAGAAAACGCCAAAAGCTGAATTAGCCGAGAGAGTGGATGAGATGCTCAACCTCACACGACTAGAAAAATTTGCGCACCGAAAACCTGATCAAATTTCAGGCGGGCAACGGCAACGAGTCGCTTTAGCACGATCTCTTGCAAAAAAACCAAAATTGCTCTTGCTTGACGAACCTTTGGGGGCCCTCGACAAAAAGCTCCGCCAAGAAACGCAATTTGAACTCATGGATATTCAAGAAAAAACAGGAACAACATTTGTTATTGTCACACATGATCAAGAAGAAGCCATGACCGTTGCCTCCCGCGTAGCTGTTATGGATGAAGGGCAACTCGTTCAAGTCTCTACTCCAGATGTAATTTACGAAATGCCCAATTCAGTTTATGTCGCTGACTTTATTGGAGACGTTAATTTAATTGAGGGAAAAGCAAAAAAAGTGGAGGACGGGATTGATTTGAATTGGGCCGAAAATCAGCCCACTTTACACTGCAAGACCAACAAATCTGTTTCGAATGGACAAATTTGTCATTTAGCTATTCGCCCGGAAAAAATCACCATCCAATCTGACACGCCAGAAACAAAAAATAAAGTACAAGGTACAATACTTGACATCGCATATCTTGGAAACATCTCAACATATCACGTGCAACTATCGTCGGGCCATGTTATTAAAGCACAAACATCAAACACAAGACGAATAGCACGACGTTCCTTTACTTGGGAAGATACAGTTTGGTTATCATGGACTGAAACTGCCGGGATCGTATTGGACAAATAATGCGACGCTATTTTCTCATTATTACGCCTTACTTTTGGCTTATTTCCCTGTTTGTCATCCCATTTTTGATTGTCATCCGGATTTCTTTGAGCGACCCAGAAATTTCAATTCCACCTTACACTCCAATCTTATCACTCGAAGAAGGGTGGTCAGGATTACTTCAATTCTTAAGACAATTAGACCTTGATAACTATATTTTCCTGACGCAAGACGCTCTTTATTGGAAAGCCTATCTATCGAGTCTGCGAATTGCCGCGTTCTCAACAATTATAGCACTTTTTGTGGGTTTCCCAATTGCCTATGGCATGGCAAAGGTCCAGCGTAAATGGCAGACAACACTACTCATTCTCATCATTCTACCTTTTTGGACCAGCTTTCTTATTCGGGTTTATTCATGGATTGGGATATTATCAACCGAAGGTTATCTAAATCAAGTCTTGCTAGGTTTGGGAATTATTAACCAACCTCTAACACTTTTGAATACCCCATTTGCTGTCTATGTTGGAATTACCTATACTTATCTACCATTTATGGTCTTGCCCATTTATGCGTCATTAGAAAAACTAGATTATTCGCTTTTGGAAGCCGCTGAAGACTTGGGTTGCTCCCAAATTTCGGCATTTTGGCTTATAACTGTGCCCTTATGTCGAGCAGGTATTCTCGCAGGTTGCTTTTTGGTTTTTATTCCGACGCTTGGCGAGATTATTATCCCTTCACTCTTGGGTGGCTCCAATACGCTAATGATTGGCAAAGTACTTTGGGAAGAGTTTTTTAACAACCGAGACTGGCCAGTCGCAAGTGCTGTTGCAGTCATACTGCTTATTATTCTTATTATTCCAATTGTTCTCTTTCAAAGAAATGAGCAGAAACAGCAAGACCTTGGAACACGATGATTACCCAAAAAACAACCTTGGCGTTAACAGCATTTCTTATTAGTTCGGGATAATTGACTGTCGTGAAACGATATAGTTGGTTTAATGTAACATCTTTGGCGGCGGGTTTTGCATTTCTTTACCTCCCCATACTCATTTTAATCATCTACTCCTTCAACGAAAATCGATTGGTAACCATATGGGCGGGATTTTCCACAAAGTGGTATGTAGAGCTCTTTCAAAATGAGTTATTTCTTGATGCGGCTTGGGTAACACTTCAGGTTGCAGTTATTTCATCCACAGTCGCGACAGTACTTGGCGTAATGGCCGCATATGTTTTGATACGAGCTGGCAGGTTTTGGGGACAAACTTTATTCTCCGGTTTAATCTATGCGCCATTGGTTATGCCCGAAATCATTACTGGATTGTCACTACTTTTACTGTTTATCGGAATTGGATTAGACCGGGGCATCACCACGATTGTGCTCGCACATACAACATTTTCGATGTGCTTTGTGAGTGTTGTTGTATCTTCAAGGCTTGTCTTATTTGATCGCTCTCTTGAAGAAGCTGCTCTTGACTTGGGCTGTACACATTGGCAAGCTTTTCAGCTTGTCACGCTACCCAATATTCTACCTGCCATTATTTCAGGTTGGCTGTTAGCATTCACTCTTTCACTTGATGATTTAGTAATTGCATCATTTTCAGCCGGACCAGGAGCCACGACACTTCCTATTCGCATTTGGTCATCTGTCAGATTAGGCGTTAGCCCAGAAATCAACGCACTATCAACCATATTAATTGGTTTTGTAACTTTTGGTATTATTTTAGCATCTCTTATTTCAAAGTGGAAATCGTTAAGTAATTCTACTGATCTTTAAACACTCTCACAATGGTCCCTCAATCCTTCAGAAACCCTAAGCATATGAGTTAATTAGAAAGAAACCGGATTAAAATTTTTATGGAGAAGTCAAAGCCCTAAACCTTTCAGTTTGAGTATCTGTCTTAGTCAACAAAAATAATCACGCAACCCGTTATTTTGAATGCAATATATCTGTACATTGATGCGGCAGATCCGAGAGTTTGAGTTTAACAGGCGGCTTTACTACTAATTTTTCTGCGCTGGATACATGTTCTGGCGGGTTCAGAATGTCGTCAACCCACAATTGAGCATCGGCACAACCATCACCAGGGGGAGGTGGTGCTTGATTGACGCAGGCATGTGAAGACACCGGGCATGTCAACCGAACATGAAAATGATAATGATGTCCCCACCATGGGCGAATTTTTCTCAACCAATCTCTGTTTCCAATCTCATCCTTACACATTTGTACTTTTGCGCCTGGAAAAACAAAAATCCGCGCAACACGTGCATCTCTTGCAGCGGTGCGTAAAATTTGATGATGAGACCAACTCCAATTGTCATTCACAAAAGCCCCGTTGTCCTTTCGTAACGAAATTGAAGAAATTATCTCTCGTTCTTTGACCGACAATCCAAGCGAAGTAGCCGGCAAAAACCAAAAATCTATATCCAACCCTATCTGATGACTGCGATGTGCTGATAACATCGGGCCACCTCTTGGTTGACTAATGTCACCAACATAAAGACCCTCCCATTCTGATAACGTAGCAGCAGACTCGCTCAAATCTCGAATAAACGCGATCGCTTGAGGATGTCCCCAGTTCCTATTGCGGCTTAATCGCATCGCCTGCCATGTTGGCCCCGTTTCTGGCAATTCAACAGCACCCGCAAGACATCCTTTAGCATGTTGTCCATACGCATATGCAGAGTGTATTGACGCTGTTACTTGAGTGCCAAATTGTTGACTGGCTGTTGGTTCAGCACTTCCAGAGGCTAAAAATATCACTTGGATTAAGCCAATCACGATCAGCAGCGTCAATATTCTCATTGAATTTGTGTGCCTTCTGGCTTCACCCACAGCAATAATATCAAGCCAATTACAAATAAAACAATGATTGGAGAAATACCAAGCCGCTGACTTGAAGTAATATTCGTTACAATTGCAATTGATGCAGGGGCTAGAAATGCAGTTGCCTTACCTGTCATTGCATAGAGACCAAACGCTTCGGTCATACGTTCTGAATCTCCCTGCCGCGTAAGCATGTGACGACTAGAACTCTGCAAAACACCACCGGAAGCTCCGATCAAAATGCCTGTGAGAAAAAAGAGTTGATTTGACAGTCCAGATCCTTCGGCAAGCTTAATGCCAAACACGGAATCCTTAGTAAGAGAAACAATTACAACCGCCACCAAAATCAGGACAAGACAGTTAAATGCAATCACTGGCCTTGGACCTATTGCCTGATCAACATATCCACCAATCCAACAAAACACGGCGCCTGATATTGCGCCAGCAATACCAAAAGTACCGATCTCAATGATTGACCACTCTAAGACACCCACCGCATAGATCCCACCGAAGGCATACATACCATTTAGTCCATCACGATAAAACATTGATGACCCTAGATAGGCTAAAAAGCTCGAGTTTGATCGCAAATTCTTAAGCGTCTTTAATAAACTATGAAGGCCTTTTTGCACATCACCATAGTTTATCCGATTTTGACTTCTATCTTCCTTTATCCAGAAAAAAAACGGTATCATGAAGATGAAAAACCACAATGCTGTGAAAGGCCCAACAAAGCGCGTGTCTGCTTTTGTAGCCACATCAAGATCAAATAATGGTGATAGACCAATAAATGTTTTTCCGTTCGTTCCTGCTTGGAAAAAAAATAGCATAATTATAAGTGCAATGACACCGCCAACATACCCGAAGGCCCAACCAGTACCCGAGAAAATCCCCCATTGTTTTCTATCGCCCAAAGAAGGCAAAAGCGCGTTTGAAAAAATAGTCGCGAACTCCATGCCAATAAGGCCAATTCCAAAAAATAATAATATCATAACTGGATTGAACATATCTGGCGCACTCCACCAAGTTCCAAATGCTCCGATAAAATACAGTAACGAAAAAAACCAAATCCATGGTATCCGCCTTCTAGAACCATCAGCAATTGACCCAAGAATTGGGGCTAGAATTGCAATAATGATACCTGATATCATCAAGCCATAACCCCACCAAGCTTGCGCCATTGCGGCAGCATCTGCTTCTCTCATGCCATTGACAACAAAGTGATTTGCTGCTGTTTGTGCAAAATAAGGCCCAAAAACAAATGTCAACATTAAGGTATTATAAGGTTGTGTAGCCCAGTCAAAAAAATACCAGCCCCAGATTTTTCTTCTCTCCGACATCCTCACCTCATCAACAAAGGAAAATAATTCATTCTCTTAGTTTCACACTACCCTTAAAGCCTAAAATTCAAATAAAGTAAATCGTACTGTATACGGGTGGAAAGCCTCAAAAATCGATTTAGGCCAATACAATTTTGAAATGGATAGGGATCATACAAAAATAAAATTAATGCTTTCAGTTTGTACGATTTCATACTGAATTGATGATTTCATATTTTTGAACCATTATTCATCATTGCGATAATTTTGATCTTCTTTTGCGTATGCGTTCAGTCAAAATTGGAAGACCAAGAGCCAACAAAACAAATAAGGCCGTTAGAAGTTTCAAATCAGACGGACGAAGTCCCAAACTAAGTGCCAGAGCAACCGCTTGGAAGTAAATTATAGCACCGACAACAGGCGCAAAAATTTGTCGAAAAAGTGTATCACGTCCGACAATGGCTTCACCCAAAATTGTCGATGCCAGCCCAATTACAAGAACACCAACGCCCATATTTACATCCGCATAACTTTGATATTGAGCCATAATGGCTCCACCAGTTGCGGCAAAACCCCCAGCGATAGCGATACCTACGATCACGTACCAGCTGGTTGAGAGTCCTTGCGCACTAGCCATCACTTGATTCGCACCGACAGCTCGCAAAGCAAGCCCCAATTCCGTATGCAAAAACCACAACAGAGTGAAACAAATGATGCAAAGAATGACAAAAAGAACAGCAAATTGCGAGATAGGGCTGCCGCCCGCCGGACCAAGCAACGCAGTAAAAAGCGTATCAAAGCTAAACAATGCTGTGTTAGGTTTACCCATAACACGAATATTTATGCTAAATAGCATGGTTAGCACGATTATTCCGGCCAAGAGCGAGGTCACCTTAAAAAACAAATGAATAATGGCCGTTAATCCCCCGGCGAGAATACCCGCCAAAAGTGCAAAAAGCATTGCTGGTAGAATGCCAAACCCGCCTGCAATCGCCGATGCCGCAACCGCAGCGCCAAACGGGAAACTTCCTTCTGCTGTAAGGTCGGGCAACATAAGCAACCGAAATGGGATCATAACACCAAGCCCGACAAAAGCGTAAACAGTGCCCTGAGCGAGACTTACAGGAACCAGATTAAAATAGGTATTCAGGAAATCCATAAAGTTAAGCAAACATCATTCGATCAGATATAACATGATGAAACCGCTCAACGAGTTCAGCGGCGGTTGTCTTTGCCTTTGCAACAGAATTAAGATCAAAAATGATTTTTCCATCATGCATCATTAGAAGGCGATCTCCATAATTAACAGCATGCTCCATATTGTGTGTAACCATTAATGTCGCCGCCCCGCTCCGACGGATTGCTTCAAGCGATGCCTTCATCACCAGTTCGGCAGCACGCGGGTCAAGGGCCGCTGTATGTTCATCAAGCAATAAAATCTGCGGCTCATTCAAGGTTGCCATAATTAGAGTCAGAGATTGACGCTGCCCTCCTGAAAGTTGTGAAACATGATCTTTCAGTCGATTTTCAAGACCTAATCCAAGAACCGACAGGGAAGCACGAAAACGATCCACCTTGGCTTTAGATAATCCTAACCGCAATCCCCTACGGCGACCGCGTTGATCTGCCAGCGCAAGATTTTCATAAATTGATAACGCCGCTGCCGTCCCTTTCATCGGGTCCTGAAACACGCGGGCTATAGCATGTGCGCGTTTATAGGCTGGCAAACTCGTAACATTTAATTCTGAAATGAAAATCTGGCCTTCATCGACCAGAAGATCACCTGCAACTGCATTAATGGTCGTACTTTTCCCAGCACCATTTGATCCAACTAAAACCGCAAATTCTCCGGATTGAAGGGAAAAACTAACTCCATTAAGTACAGTCTTTTCTTGTACCGTACCGCCAAAAAAAGTCTTCCGCAACCCTCTGACACAAAGGCCTGGATGCGCGTTCACCGTAGACACTGACAATCGGCAAGCGCATCAGAAAGTGTCATACCTGTTTCTTTCAAACGAATTGAGCTAATGAACGGCGAGTGATCTTCTGGTGAAGGTCGAAAGATATCAATAGAGGAAATCGGTTCACCGTTCAAAACTCTCGCAGCCCTCAAACCTGCTTCCCGCCCCACATCAAACCAAGAAACTGACATTGATGCAAGAATCTGACCATCAGCAACACCTAAGGGAGAAGCATTGATAACAGGTAAGTCTATGCGCCTTGCGACTGTTGCAATTGCAGGCAGTGCAGGCTGCAACATACTTGACGGGATCACATAAAGAACATCTGTTTCAGCCAATCCGTCAACACGAACGGAAATGTCTGCTTGAGACTCAACGCTTAATGCCACAAGTTCAATATCCATCTTTTTCGCCGCCGCCTCAGCATAAGAGACATTGACGACATCATTCGCATCTCCAGGATTATAAAGGAGGCCCACCGATTTAACCTCACCAAGCAAATCCTGAGCAAACTCAAAGACAGTTTCCATTGACTGCAAATTTGACGCACCTGTGAAGCGTTCACTTCCGCCATTCCACGATGGAACCAAGCCAGCATCCACTGGGTCGGTAACCGGTGCAAAGACAATCGGAATATTAGGGTTTCGGATTGCTCGCATTGCTGCCTGCGTGACAGGCGTGGTAACTGTCATGAGAAGATCTGGATTCGTTGCTTCGAGGGTGGTCAACATCTGAGCCACAATTGATGGGTCAAAACTGGCATCAAGGTATTCGTATTCAAGAGTCTCACCTTCTTTGAAACCACTGTCGGCTAATCCTGTCTTAAAACCCTTAATCACTTGTTCCAGTGCAGGATGTGGACCAAAATTGGCGATTGCAACACGGGATTCTTTAGCACTCGTTTGAATGGCGAACCCAACGCAAATCGTTGAAAATAAAAACTTAAAAATCACCTTGGTCACATCTCTTCTCCTTTGTGAATTCTTCACTTATCTGATTTTGTTTTCCTGTTCAAACCACTCGCCAACATTCTTCTGAAATATTAAGTGCGCGTTTGAGTGAATACCAAGCTGAATCAAGCATCTCTGTCCCAGAAACCCCTTGAGCTGGTTGGCGCTTTTCTGTTCTGAAATAACTGCCATCCGTAGACCAGGCTTCGACCTCAGCCACCGCACAGTTAAGGTCAGGGTCAGCAATAAGAACACCTTCACACTCATCTGGGCCTGTACTCAAAAGTGCAGCGGTTACCATTGTGTTCACATTGCGTGGAAATTTTTGAGCAACCTCAGTAACAGTTCCTTCAAAAACGGTAACCGATTTATCCAATCCAGCAACATTGATACCAGATGTCGAAAAGTCAATATTTCGCGGGTTTTTTCGAAAAGTAATCCGAACTCTCTGCCATGGTATAGTTCGCTTGATGAATTCCTCACCGCCAATCAAAGCACCAGCCGGCAAAAAAAGTTTGGTGCTGAATTTCAATGCCGTCTTTTGCAATACATCAACATACGCTTTATCAATCAAGCTACTGGTCGAAAGAGGAAGATAGTCACAAACCTCAAGAAATGCTTTCCCATAGGTCTCTGTAATAATTGGATGGGCGGCTTCCAAAATCAGATCAGGCTCACAATCAGCACATTTCGATAAATCTTCGAGAAATACCATGTCATCAAAATCTCTAACATGTTTTCGGTCACGACAATTTATAAAAGCAAGATCAAGAATATCAGGTTGTGCCCTGATTTGTTCAATAATGTGACGTCCGATATATCCATAACCGATAATACCGATACGTTGAGGTGACTTCATTTTAATAAACTCATGGTATTTTCACAATAACCAAATTTTTCAATAAATTTAGACTACTGCAAACAGTGTTTGCTCTGACTTCCATTCAACACTGAAATATCACATTAACAAATTACATTGATAAAGTAAAGGGGATTATATATTTGATCAGTCATTCCCGCTAATTTTTTTCATGATGCCGTGCGGGTGATTTTTGCGTCAAAGAAATATCCACCTACCCAGCAGGCATGACAACTCTCGGATTGAAAAACCCGATGAAAAAA
>JAPORV010000280.1 GCA_026710055.1 Aestuariivita sp. | reverse complement strand
GCATCCACATATTTCGGTTAAGTCAACACGTTGAAAAATATACTTTTATGCATGTTCCCTCTTCTCAATCTTTCCTGATCATTTATTCAGGCTTAAAAAAAATCACATAGGCCCTCCCTCATAATATCCGCAAGAGTTTAAGCCTGTTATTGTAAGTAAGTTTAATGAGAGACTGCCCCAAATGTCAAAAACGGTGGTTTCGATAGAAAATTCATAATCTAAAAAATAAGTAGTTTTGGGTATTCAAAGTCATTGAATGAGTACCTAGATGTGAAATTGGTCATTTTTTTTTGCCACTTTCCCACTTAGGAAGAAATTAAATTAGGAGGATTTCGATGAAACTTCGAAACATTATAGCAACAACGGCGGCAACATTGTCACTTGCTGCAGCTTCACACGCACAAGAGTCTTTTGAAATGACTTCAGCGTTCGGAAAAAATCTGCCAATTCTTGGAACGGCTGCCGTAACGTTTGTTGAAAAAATCAACTCAATTTCAACTGAAGTAGAATTTGAACAATTTGATCCGGGTGAATTAGTCCCAGCACTTGAAGCACTTGATGCAGTTTCAAACGGCTCTGTTGACGCGTCCTACGCAACTTCTGGTTATTGGCAGGGGAAAATCACTGCGGCGTCACTTTTTGCAGCCGTTCCCTTCGGGCCGGAAGCCGGTGAATTTTTAGCGTGGATGATGTACGATGATGGATTGAAATTATATCGCCGCATGTACGAAGAAGCTGGTTACAATGTTCACGTCATGCCATGTGGAATTATTGCACCGGAAACTTCAGGATGGTTTAAAAATGAAATCACTTCTCTTTCAGACCTTGAAGGCTTGAACATGCGCTTTTTCGGGCTTGGTGCGGAAGTAATGCAAAAATTAGGAGTTTCCACATCACTTCTAGCCGGGGGCGATATTTTCCCAGCACTTGAACGTGGTGCGATTGACGCAACTGAATTCTCAATGCCAAGAATTGATGCTCGACTAGGTTTTTATAATATTGCAAAATTCAATTATTTTCCCGGTTGGCATCAGCCCTCAACATTATTTGAGTTGTTGATTAACAAAGACCGTTGGGATGACCTAAGCGAACAAGCACAAGCACAGATCGAAATTGCCTGCCTAGCAAACATTACCGATAACTATGCCGAAGGCGAAGGCACCAACTTTGACGCCATGCAGGAGAATGTCGAGAAAAACGGTGTTACCATCAAACAGTGGCCGCAAGAAATGCTTGAGGCATTCGAAACTGCGTGGGCCGAAGTCGCTAATGAACTTGCAGCTAAGGACGAATTTTTTAAAGAAGTTTGGGACGATCTTCAAGAGTTTCGCGCAAACTACAAAGTTTGGAACGATAATATCTATCTTCCCCGTCCACGAAATTAATGAGATTATTGTAATTTCATTATAAATTGTGCTAACATTCAAGCCGAGGCAGAAATCTAAACTGCCTCGGCTTTTCTGATTAAGGTGAACAAGAAACTTTGAGTATATTCCCGACTATCTTTTGGAGTACCAAAAAATGAAACCACCTGAAACAATTATTGCAATTTCTGATCCGGGTGAGATTGACAAAGAACAACACAACAAAGGTGATCGCATTAATATATGGATATCAAATTTGTTTGCTTTGATATTCCCAATTCTGATGATTGTAATTTGTACACAGGTTGTGTTCAGAACATTAGGTCGATCAGAAATTGGTCCTGGAAATCAAGCCTGGTTAGACGATTTTCAGTGGTGGTTATATGGTGCTGCTGTTCTTATCGGCATTGGTTATGCAATTTCAACTAACAGTCATGTTCGTGTCGATATCTTTTACGACAAATATTCTGAGCAGAAAAGACAACGCATTGATATTATTGCATTAACATGGTTTTTTTTGCCGTTTGTTGTTCTTTGTTGGGACGTTACATTATCATATGCCATTACTTCAATTATTGCGGATGAAGGATCAGACAGTCCGAATGGGCTGCATAATCTTTGGGTATTGAAACTATTTATGAATTTAAGCTTTATTCTCATTGGATTTGCGACCTGGTCAGCCTATGTCCGCCGCCTAAGTCAAGCAACAAAACCAGTTATTTGGAAGCAGTTACTTTACGCCTTTCCTGCTACATTATTTATAATTAACTTGATAATCTACTACAGCTTTTGGTGGGTAATATACCTCATTAGCGAACAGGGAACAACCACTCGTCAAGTTGGACGCCACGAAATTTTTGGTGACGTTAATATTTTTTATTGGGAAATCAAGTACACCATTATCATCAGTATTATTGTAACAGTAATGATCATTGGTTTAGCCAGACTACTCGACCTACTCAAACAAGACCACACCGATACAGAAGCTACCTAGAAAGTTATTATGATGATGAGTTTTTTGGGAGAGTTCTTCACTCTGAATGAAATTGCTGTCCTGGCAATGTTTTTAACGTTTGTCTTTATGTTATTTCGTGGCATTCCTGTTGCCATCGCACTTGTCGGCGTCAGTCTTATTTTTGTCCTTATTGCCGAATTTTTTCTTGATCCTTTCCGGAGTGAATTTCGTAATATAATCGAATTTGATCGAACCGGTATTTCGTATCAAAAGCTACAAGCAATCTCGGGGCGTTTATTCGGCAATATTGTTAAAAACCCGGTGCTTGTTGCTCTTCCAATGTTCATCTTTATGGGACTGATGCTAGATCAATCTGGTGTCGCTCAGAGAATGATGCACTCAATGCAAAAGCTATTTGGTTCGCTCAGAGGCGGTCTTTCACTAACTGTTATGTTAATCGGAATTATTCTGGCAGCATCAACAGGCGTAATCGGTGCATCAGTAACACTACTCGGTCTTATGGCACTGCCAACAATGATGAAGCAAGAATATTCAAAGCCGATTGCAACAGGTACCATTGCCAGTGCTGGTACACTGGGTATTCTTATTCCGCCTTCAATTATGTTGGTCATCATGTCAGATCAACTTGCAATTTCACTTGGAGACTTATTCATGGGGGCATTATTTCCTGGTCTTATTCTAGGTGGCCTCTATATCGTTTTCATTGTTATCTATGGAATCACCAATCCAACTGCAATGCCCGCTCCGCAGAAAGCTGAACAGGTCGGCTGGGTTGAAGTGAAAGAAGTTCTACTCGCAATAATCCCACCACTTTTATTGATTTTGCTCGTTCTTGGATCAATTTTTGCTGGAATTGCCACGCCGACAGAAGCCTCCGGGCTTGGTGCAATGGGCGCAACGCTACTTGCTTTAGCAAATAAAAAGTTCAACTGGAAAGTACTCAAAGACGTTAGTCGCTCAACGTTAAATACATCCGGATATATTGTTGGAATTTTTCTTGCCGCCAATTTCTTTGCATTTGTTCTCCGACGCTACGGCGGTGACGAAATCATTCAACATTTAGTGCTGTCAGCATTCGACGATCCTTACATGACTGTCGCATTTATTCTGCTCATCGTATTTCTTCTTGGTTTTTTACTCGACTGGATTGAAATCACGATCATTATTATGCCGCTAATGTTACCAATTATTCTCGCCCTAGGTCTTGATATACCAAGCTTTGATCAAGTTCGTGATCCATCGGTTGTTTGGTTTGCAATACTAGTTGCCGTAACACTACAAACATCGTTTCTTACCCCGCCAGTGGGTTTTGCACTGTTTTATTTAAAGGGAGTATGCTCCTCGGATATTTCCTTATCCGACATCTACCGAGGAATTATTCCCTTTGTTTTATTGCAACTGTTGGGTTTATTCGTCGTCTTCCAGTTCCCAGCTCTAACAACTTGGCTTCCTTCAGTTGCTTACGGCGAATAATGTACTAAAAGTACCAAAACACACCTATCATAATTCCAACTAGAATATTTTTTTATAGTCAAGAAGACTTAAAAATTATTTTTGCAAAGTTTCTAAACTAGAATTACAACTTTTTTATTTTTGGAACATTTTTCCTATTTTTTCAGAAACTTGAGCTCAAATGATTCTTATTAATATTTATCCGAGTCAGCGAGAATGACTGCACACCTATTCAATTGCGCAAACTCTTACTATGAAAGAAACAAACTCAAAAATTAAAGTCAACCACACTAACTTTTTTTACTAGGCAAAAATAATAATTCATGCGAAACAAGGTATTCGGCAAAAAATCAACATGATAGTTTCTATCCACATGTTCATTTCACATTCATACTGAAACTACAAATCAATGACAAGCACGATTGATTACGGGAAGTTAATGAACCAAGCTATGATTCAGCTTGTTCAAACTATTTTGCAAAATGTTGCTTCGAATGGCCTACCTGGTAAGCATCACTTCTTCATTACATTTGATACGTTTCATTCAGGTGTCAATATCTCTGACCGATTACGGGAACGTTATCCATCACAAATGACAATTGTGATTCAGCATTGGTATCAAGATTTAGAAGTAAAAAACTCTGGATTCTCAATCACCCTTAGTTTTGATCAGCAACCAGAATTTCTATTCGTTCCTTATAGTTCAATTAAGATGTTCGTTGACCCATCAGTTAATTTCGGCCTTCAATTTGACTTTGATATTAATAAACTGAAGAACAAGACAAAACCGCAAACTGTTGAAAAACAAATAAAATCAGACAAACCTTCCCATAATGAGGCTGAAATTGTGTCACTTGATAAGTTTAGAAAATAAGTAAATGAAGTACAGGCAGTTAGCTTTGTAGAATTCACCAGTCAGTTGTCAAAATTTAACCCTGAAAATTAATTCAAAATAGTCGTGGATTATCCCAATGACAGAAACACGTATAGAAACCGATAGCTTTGGCGAGGTAAACGTACCTGCTGAAAAATATTGGGGCGCACAAACTCAACGATCAATCATTAACTTTCCGATTGGCTGGGAGCAACAACCAATAGCTATTGTACGCGCACTTGGCGTTATCAAAAAGGCTTGTGCCATTGAAAATAAATCTCATGGAGAGTTGGAAAATCATATCGCAAATGCAATTGTGCAAGCCGCAACTGAAGTGATTGATGGGAAGCTTGATGATCATTTTCCACTTGTTGTTTGGCAAACTGGTTCCGGCACCCAATCCAATATGAACGCCAACGAAGTTATTGCCAACCGTGCAATTGAAATACTCGGAGGAGAGTTGGGATCGAAAAATCCTGTCCATCCTAATGATCATTGTAACATGGGGCAATCATCCAACGACACATTTCCAACAGCGATGCATATCGCGTGTGCAATCACTGCTCACACCTTACTTTTACCTGCACTTGAGAAACTCGACGACGCTTTAGGGGATAAGATAGGCGCGTTCAGCGGAATCATAAAAATTGGTCGAACACATACACAAGATGCAACTCCAATGACTCTCGGTCAAGAGTTTTCAGGCTACAGACACCAAGTCAAAATGGGTATTGAGCGCGTTAAATCCTCACTAGAAAAAATATACGAACTTGCGCAAGGCGGCACCGCAGTTGGTACCGGGTTGAATACCCGCATGAATTGGTCAGACGCTGTCGCTGAAAATATAGCCAAAATTACAGATCTACCTTTCAAAACGGCACCAAATAAGTTTGAAGCTCTTGCTTCACATGACGCATTAGTTCAAATGTCAGGTGCTCTAAAGACTGTTGCTGCCTCTTTATTTAAGATTGCGAACGACATTCGTCTTCTAGGCTCCGGTCCCCGTTGTGGTTTGGGTGAATTAATTTTACCAGAAAATGAGCCTGGATCTTCGATTATGCCGGGTAAGGTCAATCCAACCCAGTGTGAAGCACTAACCCAAGTATGTGTTCACGTCATGGGTAATGACGCTGCAGTAGGCTTTGCAGGATCGCAAGGTCACTTTGAACTTAACGTTTACAAACCAATGATAATTTACAATGTGCTACAGTCAATGCAATTGCTAGCAGATGCCTCTGTTGCATTTACTGATAATTTAATTCTCGGATTAAGCGCAAATGAAGACCATATTGAGAAATTAATGCGTGAGAGTCTAATGTTAGTTACCGCACTTACACCCGAAATTGGATATGACAACGCAACAAAAGTGGCGAAAAATGCTCATAAAAATGGTACTACTCTTAAAGAAGAAGCGATCCAACTTGGTTTTGTCGATGAAGAAACTTTTGACCGAGTCGTGCGTCCAGAACAGATGATCAGGCCACAATCTTTTTAGCAAATCACGACAAATACTACTGAGCACTTGCAAAAGTCGGCAGAGGATTTTTGATTATGATGGCGGAAGAGCGTGTTATGTCTTACCGAAGTAGCTAGTGCTAGCGTGTATACATAAATCTGTACGATAAGGGTTCTTTTCACCGCTTAGATTCAGCCCGCTGACCATCTAAGAAACCTCTCTCACAGCCATCTTCAACACCCATTTGGTTGAACCATAATTGCCCCGGCGTGGGATCAGTACCGGGCACAAGTCACCGTGCTGCATCTTGGCGTCAGGGCTTGACATCCATGTCATTAAGGATGCCATGCGGGTCGGTATCGTTCCTGTTTGCGCAGGAGAACCCTCTCGTCTTGCCGAGGTTACTCCAGTGGGACACCGTATTCCTTGTCCCCTTAAATAGTGTCTGTTAAAAAACCCCTATTTTTCTTAAATTTCAAAAGTTTACCGTGCATAAAAGTATATTTTTCAACGTGTTGACTTAACCGAAATATGTGGATGCCTTTTCTTCAATTTAGTGAAGATTGGTTGATTCAATGGAAATCTTGTAAGATATTAAGGAATTGTATCAAATATCGGAAATCTTCGTCAGAACAAACGCATCAGAAAAGTACATGTTTTCAATATTTTACCAGCGAATTTAGGGTTTTTTAACAGACACTAAATAGGAGGAGGAATCACAAAAGGTCTCTGCCAGGAAGGCTCGACGACCAAAGGGAATCCGTCGTCTGGCAAACGCTGCTTCATTTATCACAGGAAGAACCGGATGTTGTTCGCGATCAAATCCAGACGCTCATATTGCAGGTCCGGCTTTCATCACATCCATTAATCGCGAAGCGCGCACTTGAACGCCTCTTTTCACCACTCCGCCAAACCGGTTCACCATCCAGCAGACGTCGCCATGGAGCGTAGGCCACGCTCAGCAATCCGCTAGAACCCTGGATCAGGATTTGCATTCATCAACCCACGTCAACATCGGACATAAAAAAGTCTGGTAGCGATGTAAGCAAGAATGGACCGGTGTTAATATTCTGAGGCATGATGTCACGCATTTAGACGATCAATGACAGCCCATCTTTAACATTTTGCAAAAAAGATCTTTTAAAAACAAATATTTAGAAAACTGTATGGCACTACAAACTTCAAACTTATCTCTATATTTCAATAAGTTAACGGAATCGTAGGTCACTACAACGAGTTTTCAAAAATTGCTTTATTATAACTTATTGAAATTAAAGGAAAAAATATTCCGGTAAATCGCAAAAACAATGAAATTTGATGAATTTTTCGAAAATTTTGTTAAAGATGGGTCAGGGCCTATGCTTTCGATCTCTGGGAGGACTACACTCTCAAAATGACAGCCTGACACAAACAGAGCAGACCGCATTCAAGTACGGCTAAACAAATTGGTAATGCCCATTGATAAGATGAAAAAGGGCGATGTCCTGATCGTGACCAGGGGCTTGATCGGCTGGGCCGTGACGCCATCAATGTCAGCACAACAGCTACCAAGCTCGGAGACATCAGCATCCGCGTCCATTGCCTGGCCTTGGGCGGTGTTGATCCCATCAGCTCTGCGGGAAAGATGACCATGAACGTCATCAACGCCGTGGTTCAATTCGAGCACGATCTACTCATTGAGCGCACCCTATCCGGCCTTGCACGTGCCAAGGCATCTGGAAAACCACTGGGAAGACCAGCCGCGCTTTCCAAAGATCAACAAGCAGAAGTAAAAGAAAAACGACGAAACAATTTCAACCATCGTACAACACTTCAAGACCAGCAGACAGACAATCATGCGCGTCAGAGATCACGCATAATCCTATGTCGCATTACGTACCTCTTATGATACCGGCTGTGCACAGCGCGTTCAACGACGCGATCACCTCTTATTCAGTTCGGGTATCGGTCATCAAAACCAATCCCGTAATCCACATACCCCTTTCAGGGGGTGCGACGTTCCAGAAAGCCGGGATTCATGTTTGTTCCGGTGCCGCCGAAGCGGACAACCCAGGGACAAACCGATCACACAATCTCCCGGTCTCCTCCGCTGTCCCGTCAGACGGCCTTGGAAAGGAGTGCTGCGGTGTTCATGCGGTGTTCAACCGTGCACCGGTCGAGACAAAGCCCCATATAACGAACCGCCACAGTGCCATGAGCAGTTTGCGGGCCTGTCCGTGTGCTGCACAATAATCATGGAACCACTAGGTAATGGGGCTGTCGGGCTGATAGTGGACCCACCGCTAGGCCATATGGATCAGATGCTTGTGGACCATCGGCTGGCCGGCCTTGCTGGTTCCCTGATCATGGGCGCCTCCACCAACCCGACCCAAGCCGCCAACTTGCGCCGGTTCTGGAATTTCCGGTAGAACACCTCGGCGCCGAGAAGGGTCGCATCAGTGGACCCGATGCCCATGGGTTGCACGAGAGTCGCCTCCATCGATGATGGTTCATCGGGAGTGTTGGAGGGCGCTACCTGTTCCGCCTTGGCACTCTCAATCTCCGCCGGATGGGAACGCAGACCCGCAATCTCCCAACGGATCCCTTCGGGAAGGGGCCATCGTGGGTGTAAGCACCGTGACACCGTGTAAGCGAAGCAACCCCCGAATCGTGTAGTTGATGCGTGTCCGGGTCTGAACCAGACGATCCCGATGACGCATCAGGCGCTTCGCATCTTCCTCTTTGGGTGTGGGAATACGCACACAAGAGAGCGCACCGGCCTCACCACGGTCCCAGGCCGCCAGCGCCCGGACCATCCGTTTGGCATCAATCCTGTCCGTCTTCGCAACCTTGGTCCGGCGCACCACCTCAAGACTCGCCGGATCACACATCACCACCGCAACATACAGGGCTCACAAATTATTTCCGGGCGGCCTGACATCATTGATCATCAGACACATCCATCCTCTCCTCTCTTGTTCACTGCACCGCAACCGGACCTAAGGGTCTACTGGCCCGAGACAATCCGACAGAGAATCTACTACTGAAAACAATGCAACCGAAGCCTTCTCACCCAATGATCATGATATCTTTGTTGGGTTAAACCCGAAAATGGTCTTCTTTACAACAGTGTTGGCAGTACCTGGATCGATCATGACAACAATAAAGAAAGTTTCACGATGTAAGTGATTTTTGTTTGTATTCAGCGATTAAAGGCGCGCGCCTCCAAAAATACAGTATGATTGGCAGGATTATTCCCTAACCGATGAAAGTGAGGGTTTGTTTTTATGAGTTTACAAATCTTAGCAATTAGCGATCTGTTCTGGGGTCTCTCCCACACAGATTCCAAAGTTATTAAGAAATTCAGCAATCGGACCACCACCGGTCTGGCATCCCGTCAAAAGCCCAATGATAAGAACGGCGAGAAATCGGGTTTTTAAAGCCATCATGTGTTCAAATTGTTGCCATTATTATTGTTTTATGCTCATATATGACGGCATGTCAAAAATTTCAAGAGAGATTAACATACGGAATTAGTCTTCTGATCAGGAAAACAGCGCCTCCGGCACCAGGCAGACCACTCGGTTCATAGGAATGAGCCGCTCATCTGCCTACTTCGTGTTCCCAAATATCTGCTTGTAGAGAATGGAAGAAAGACCATGAACGATTCACACGTCGAAAAACCACGTGGTGCGCACTGGAGATCGGTGCGCGACTTGACCCCTGATGATCAATCTCTCCAGCATAACGGAGCCCGGCGAGCAGCCGCGCGTTGGAAGGACGCACGTCGGCGCCTTGAACATCCTGGCATTGACCAACGTTCAATGGATATCTGGATACGGGAGCAACGTCGGGCCTTTGCGATCGAAACCGGACAGATTGAAGGGTTGTATCAATTACGGCGCGGCGTGACTGAAACACTGATTGCGGAAGGGTTCGAAAATGTCCGGGCGACTCATACCGTCAATTCGATCCATGACACCACCATAAAAGGGCTTCTGCAGGATCAGGAAGCCGCATTAGAGATGCTCTTTGCCCATGTAAAAGATGACCGTCCTCTGACAGCGTCTGCCATCAAAGAATGGCATGCCTTGCTGACGCGACATCAGGACAGTGCCGTCGGAATCACTCCATGGGGAAAACGGGTCACGATGCCTCTTCGCAAAGGGGAGTGGAAAGTCCGTCCGAACAATCCACGGCGCGCGGACGGATTTGTACACGAGTATTGTCCGCCGGAGCAGGTTGAATCAGAAATGGAGCGGTTTCTCGCTTTTCATGAAAGCCATAAAGATCGGAATCTGGCACCGGAAGTTGAAGCCGCGTGGTTGCATCATGAATTTGTCCGCATTCATCCCTTCCAGGATGGCAACGGACGTATATCACGATTACTGATGGCCTTCGCTTATGCGAAAGCGGGAGAATTTCCACCCGTCATCCCAGCTGAGAATAAAGGGGCCTATATTAATGCGCTCGAGTCAGCTGATGAAGGGGAGTTTCGTGATCTGGTAAATTATTTTGGTGATTTGGCAACACAACGATCAAATGATGCATCTATCCGCGCCGAAGGGATTCTGCGCGGGAGGGTTCATTATCGTCATGGAAATGGCGGAACGACCGTGAATGGGGATTATTACCCGCCCGAACCCAAACCACCCGGAACCGAAGACGACGATCCGTTTAAAATTCCCTGAACAGTCATGGTTCCTTGACCCACTCGGTAAATGCATTTTCTCAATTCCCACCGTCCAAAAGGGTGTGATTCTTGTATGGTGTGCTAACTTTTCTACCATATGTTGTGTCCCTAAGCTGCCAGCGCAACGCGAATTGCACGATTGTCATTGGCGGGCGATGTGGGCACCCAGTCGCCTTGGCGATTGAAGCGTGGTACCAAGTCCTTCCAAACCCGATCAAAGCGATTGGACTTGCATAAGGCTCGGATGCGCAGAACGCCTTGACCACCGTCTCGCCCCCAACTCTGACCAGAGCGCTTCATCCGGGTCGTGACCAGAACCTTGTTCGCGGCTTCAACGGCACCCGACCCGATGGCGAACCCTGCTTTCGCGGCATTCGCGTCATCCATACGATGGCGGTTGTTCCGAAAATACCCCAGTTCTCGACGGATGCAGGTTTCCCCTTT
>JAPORV010000501.1 GCA_026710055.1 Aestuariivita sp. | reverse complement strand
GACGTTTTATTCGTGAGAAGGAGCGAGAGCGTCTGAAGCGACAGCAACGTCGCGCTGCTTAATCATCAATTCAAAAAAAACAGTCTTCTGACTGGACAGGCGGAGTCCGTCTGCTGCGTCATTTTAGCGGAAATATCGGCCTGATGAGGCCACCGGACATCGGGTAATCGGCAATTATGCGGTAAAATTCCCCAATAAATTTGATATTGCGATGAAAAAAATTCACATTCGTCTCGGGCGGGCGTCAAAAAAGGGGGGTTTTTTAACAGACACTAGCTATATGCAAAGCTTCTTTCTTTGCTAATGTTGCACCACGTACCTTTAACCCCGTCTGCCCAGCGACCTTTCTGGAAATACTTCGAATAAACTGTTCTTGTAGTTCTGGATCAGTAGGATATCCATGACTCATAATAGCTACTTCTGAAACTGAATATGACGAAACAGAGAAATAAGTTGAAGACATATTGAAACTCTGATGTTATTAAAAACAATGTGACTTAGATTTTTCTGTAGTGGTGAAACCAAATTCAATTGGCTAAAGATAATCACCTGAAAATGTAATGGATAATTTGAATTCAATATTGAAGCAATGCCTCTTAATAAAAAAGCGCCCGCTTAAAGCGGGCGCAGTAATTGAGGCAGGTTCCATACAATAATTAATATAAGCAGAAACCTTTTGAGCAGAATATTACTATAACCCGAGAGATTTACTTTGCCAAGTCAAAAAATTCTTTTTTTTAAAAAAACTTTAATTATGTCGATCTATCAAAAAATACAATTCTTAAAATGCTAAGAAAATTCAGTCATTACTTTTGTATACCTGCGTCAATTCCAATGCTCCTGCTAGCAACATGGGCAACTACCCAACCTACCCATGGAATATCCATGTACGGAAAACCAGCACTTCCTTACGACTTTAGTCACTTACCCTACGTTAACCCTGATGCACCAAAAGGCGGAGAAATTACCTTAGGAAATACTGGATCATTTGATAGCTTGAATCCTTTCATATCAAAAGGAACCCCGCCTTGGCAGCTTAGATTTCTGATCTATGAGTCTCTTATGGCACGATCATATGATGAACCTTTTTCACTTTATGGATTATTGGCAGAGTCGATTCATACGGGAAAAAATAGAGATTGGGTCGAGTTTAAGTTACGTCCCGAAGCAACATTCTGGGATGGTAGCAAAGTAACCGCGGAAGATGTCATATGGTCTTTTGAAACGCTTGGATCTAAAGGAAATTTGCGCTATCGTGGACTATGGTCAAAAATTAAATCAATAGAAAAAACAGCACCACATACAATAAGAATATCATTTAAAGAAAATAATCGCGAACTGGCTCTCATCGCAGGGCTACGACCAATCCTCAAAAAAAATCAGTGGAAAAACAAGGGCTTTGATCGGTCAGGGTTAGAGGATATTCCTGTAGGCACAGGCGCCTATAAACCAGGCCGTTTCGAGGCCGGTCGATATGTCGAATTGTTAAGAAATCCAAACTATTGGGGGGAAAGCCTGCCAATCAATCGTGGGACGCAAAACTTCAATAAAATCCGAATTGAGTTTTATGGAGATCAGGCAATCTTATTTGAAGCTTTCAAAGCTGGAGAACTCAACATAATTCGTGAGTCGAACCCAGAAAAATGGAATTCGGCGTACAATTTCCCCCGGCTTCTGTCTGGCGACGTTATCAAGTCTGAAATTCCCCATAGCCGACCATCTGGAATGACCGGCCTAGTGATGAATACTCGCAGACTACCATTTAGTGATTGGCGCGTTCGAGAAGCCATGATACTCGCGTTTAATTTCGAATTTATTAATGATACAATTACGGGCAGTAAGCAGCCTCGAATTACATCATATTTCTCCAATTCATATCTCTCAATGAAACCCGGGCGGGCTGATGCAACCGTCGAAGAATTCCTCAAACCCCTTTTACCTACTCAGTTTCCTAACGTGTTGGAAGGTTACAATTTACCTACTTCAGACGGTACCGAACGCAATAGACCCAACTTAAAATCTGCGATAAAGTTATTGAATAAAGCCGGATGGAACATTCAAGATGGGTTGCTAAAAAATAAAAAGGGAGAGAATTTTAAATTCGATTTGCTGCTGCGACAAAGTGAAAAAGATTTTCAAAATATTGTGGATATTTTTGCAAAGGCCTTACAACGCCTAGGAATCAATGTGAACATTTTTGTTATTGATGACGCGCAATACAACCAAAGAATTGGTGAACTAGACTTTGATATGACGTCTTTTAGGCGAGATCTGTCACTTTCGCCTGGGAATGAGCAGAGATTATATTGGGGGTCCGAAGTAGCGCATGTTCAAAATACACGAAATCTGATGGGCGCATCATCCCCTGAAATTGATGCAACAATTACGGCGATGCTAAATGCCAATACCGCTGAGGAATTCCAAACATCCGTGCGTGTACTCGATCGTATTTTGATGTCAGGTCGATATGTTATTCCAATTTGGCAATTTGGTATGTCGAGAATCGCTCATGATAAGAATCTAAAATTCCCAGACAAGTTACCGATTTATGGTGATCGAGGTTGGTTACCGCATGTTTGGTGGTATCAAGAAAATCCATAGAAAGAAGGATAAAACTCGGTATTGCTGTTTTTTACATGACGATTGCCGAGCGTCAAAAAATCCCAAATTAGCGATATTAAAAAATCTTTTTTCTATTATTTTCAGATACTTATCATGTGTTCTGAATACAATTTACGCAATGCTAATGACAACTTCCAATCAGAATATCTACCGATCAATAAAGTTCATAGTAATTCAAACAATCAACGCAGACTTTTTAGAACTTTATCAGCACAACAGAATCATGTATTTTACAAAAATAAACTTGGAAAATACCAATCATGCACATTAAAACACTCTTAAAGCCTACAATACCAATAAAATTAATATCTGCAAAAACCTTATCAGATTAACTGATCCTACGATATTTGACACTCGCGTATTTTAATATGAAATTACTTATCTATATTCCTTGATAAACGTGATCTTCGTTGACTTGACCAACATCGAATAAGATCCTCTTTCAAAGATCAATATCTCGTAACGAAGTGTCGGCGCAGATGCTATGATACTTGCTTTATCTCATGCTTGGATTCCGATGATTGTGACGTTATTTTTCCAGCCACATAAAGTTCAATATACCACACAAGACAAAAGTAGAAAATAATTTCACTCCTCAAGGCAAAACGCTTAGCGATGTATAACGGTTTGTAACAATAACTCCACGCATGCGACCCGACTGAAAGAAAAATATTCTGGCGCGAAGTGCTGCTACCCAAATGAATGCGTAATGAGCTGAAAGCCATCCAACAGCAAAGTCCTTCAAAGCCCCATAAACTATTTAAGGCAAAAGAAATTTAAGACATAACAGCTTACAGTAACACTTAAAATAAATTATTTGAACTAATGAAATAAAAAACAAATATCGTCATAACGGTCAACCGAAATGCTGCGAAACAAACATACGCTGGTGGACGCCACTCAACCTACTCGTACTCATTGATAAATTGATCATTCTGAAGCACAACTCCAAAACAATTAAGCGACGTGCGATGAAATGTATTTACAAAATCACCGCTTACCCTCATCACTTCTTAAATTACAATTTCATTGACAATCAAAACGGCCGTAACAAAAAAAATGCAAAATCTGGTGATTTAATATGAAAAAGAAAATAGTAGCCGAATTTCTTGGAACCGCCTTTCTTCTAATTGGTGTGGTTGGATCTGGAATCATGGCCGAGCGTTTATCTGGAGATCAAACAGCAATTGCATTGCTCGCAAATGCAATTGCAACTGGGTGCATTCTCTACAGTATCATTACAGTACTTGCTCCGATCTCAGGTGCCCATTTCAATCCGGCAGTTACTATTGCATTTCTTCTGCGCCG
Source organism: Aestuariivita sp. (assembly GCA_026710055.1). Lineage (GTDB taxonomy): Bacteria > Pseudomonadota > Alphaproteobacteria > Rhodobacterales > Rhodobacteraceae > JAPORY01. The sequence goes on along the minus strand of JAPORV010000501.1, from coordinate 7,354 downwards.
CGAATTAACGTTGTTTACTTCTCTTGCTTTCATTTGCGCTCAAATATTTGGAGGCATTTTCGGAGTCTGGGCAAGCCATGTAATGTTTGATCTAAATATTCTGCAAACTTCCACAAATATTTATCGCACAGGTCAAGCTCAATGGGTTGCAGAAGTCATCGCTACATTTGGATTACTATTTGTTATTTTTGGTGGCCTAAAATCAAGACCTGATGCCATTCCAGCGTTGGTAGCCTTGTACATCACTGGTGCCTACTGGTTTACTGCTTCAACTAGTTTTGCCAATCCAGCGGTAACAATAGCACGTGGATTTACAGATACTTTCACAGGTATTCATCTAGATCATATTACAGGTTTTATTATCGCACAGTTTATTGGCGTTATCATTGCCCACATAAGCCTACGGTCGTTATTCGCAAAATAAATTTCTTAAACAAACCGTTGACTACCAGAGACAAAATGCTAAAGACACGGTGCTTAATTCACAAAAATCATTCTTTCTCAATTTAATTCTTTAATATTATATCTTCAAATTGCTCAACAATTCGACCCTTGGGGATTCGACAAGCCTTCTAAATTAGGATTGTCTTTTTATCGGTGTTTAAGCCAATCAACCAACTCTCAAAAATAGAATTTGTCGCACTCGTTGCGATGATGTTTGCAACCATTGCATTTTCTTTAGACGCAATGTTACCAGCACTTCCGGATATTGGTCGAGAATTAAGCCCTCAATCTCCGAATAAAGCCCAGTTAATTATCACTTCATTTATTATTGGAATTGGAATCGGGACTTTTTTCACTGGCCCTTTGTCAGATACCTTCGGCCGTAAATCAGTCATTCTGTTAGGAGCGATAATATATATTTTCACCTCCGCATTAGCCTATTTTAGCTCGTCATTCGAACTCATTCTTTTGGCACGCATCCTACAAGGTTTAGGTGCTGCCGCACCGCGAATAGTGTCATTAGCAATCATCAGAGACCTGTACACAGGACGTGAAATGTCTCGCATTATCTCCCTAGGAATGGTGATCTTCACAATCGTGCCAGCAGTTGCTCCGCTCATTGGCGTTGGGATAATTGCAATCTCCGGTTGGCGATCAATTTTTTTAGTTTTTATTTTGTTTTCGATCATCACCACCGTTTGGCTATGGATTCGACAACCTGAAACACTTGAGAAACCCAACAGACGTCCATTTAGATTTTCCCTCTTGCGTAAAGCATTAGTCGAATTATTCAAGCATCCGATTGTGCGAATTGCCATCCTTGTGCAAACAATTTGCCTCGCAATTTTGTTTTCAATGCTCGCTACAGTACAACCAATTTACGAAATTACCTTTAAAAAAGGCGATAGTTTTCCTTATTGGTTTGGCGTAATCGCAATTCTATCAGCGACAGGAAGTCTGGTGAATGCCGCACTTGTCACAAAAATGGGAATGCGTCGCATTGTCACTTGGTCACTTATACTACAATTCATATTCTCAGGCATTATGATCTTTGTTTCTAACGCAATGCTCAGCCTTGAAGTTCAGTTTGCATTATTTGTGTCATGGCAAACTTATGTTTTTACAATGGCCGGTACCACAATGGGGAATCTCAATAGTATCGCCATGGAACCAATGGGGCACATATCTGGGACTGCTGCTTCAGCAATAACCGGTTTCGCCACAATTGGAGCTGCTTTGGTTGCCTCGCCCATCGGGTTGCTATTTGATCAATCAACGCTTCCATTATCAATCAGTCTATTTTTATTATCTATATTCGGGATTATCCTTATGACAATCATGTCAAAAATTGACATTCAAATCACGCGTGCAGAATGACTACCCAATACTATAACTTAGGAACATATTCACTACCAATCTCAACAACTCAAAAAGAGGCACAAGTTTGGTTTGATCGCGGACTCAACTGGACATATAGCTACAACCACCAGGAAGCTATAGTCTGTTTTCAAAGAACGGCAAAAATTGATCCAAATTGTGCAATGGCATACTGGGGCATCGCATACGCTTCTGGGCCAAATTATAATATGCCTTGGCATGTATTTGATGAAGCTAGCCGAAGAGAAGCGCTTGTGAACTCATTTGATGCTACACAGCGCGCACGCGCTCAACTTGGTAATGCAACTCAGTTAGAAAAAGCATTGATCAACGCACTTACAACAAGGTATCCACAACGACAACCAATTGATGACATGCGACCTTGGAATCAAGATTTCGCCAATAGAATGCGTAAAGTTCACGCAACCTTCAGCAATTCACAAGACGTGTGTGCAATTTTTGCCGAGTCATTACTCAATTTAACGCCTTGGAAAATGTGGAATCTAGCTGAAGGAAAACCAAAAGAAGGGGCGTGCACCTACGAATGCCAGAATGTTCTTGAAACCGCATTATCGTCGATGCCTAATGCCACGAACCATCCGGGTATTTTACATTGTTATGTTCACTTAATGGAAATGTCCCCAACTCCGGAGAAAGCACTAAAGGCGGGCGATACACTTAGAACACTTTGTCCAGACGCAGGGCATCTCGTCCATATGGCAACTCACATTGACGTTTTGTGTGGAAATTATAAGGATGTCGTATACTGGAATCAACGTGCAATTAATGCTGATTTCACTTATTTCCACAAAGAAGGTGCAAATAATCTTTATACAGGTTACCGACTACATAACTATCATTTCGTAATTTACGGCGCGATGTTATTGGGACAATTGCAACCAGCGATTGCTGCCCTTAGAGGAATGAAAGAAACCACCCCATTACAGGTCCTGCAAATACAAAGCCCACCTATGGCCGATTATTTTGAAAGCTATTTGGCGATGGAACCTCATGTGCTCATCCGTTTTGGTCGATGGGAAGAATTAACAAAAATGCGGTTGCCTGAAGATAAGGAACTTTTTGCCACGCTGGTAGCCAATACTCACTATGGCCGCGCTATGGCATTCGCCGCTCTCGGAAAAATCATTGACGCAGAAAACGAAAAACAGTTTTTTTTACAAGCGAAAGAGAACGTCCCGGAAACACGATTACTTCACAACAATAAAGTACAGGAATTACTGAAAATCGCAACAGAAACACTTGAAGGAGAAATCGCCTATAGAAAAGGTAATGACAAACAAGCCTTTGCCCATTTGCGAAAAGCAGTAGAGTTGGAAGATAACTTACCTTACGACGAACCTTGGGGTTGGATGCAACCCTCAAGACACGCACTTGGGGCGTTACTTTTTGAGCAAGGGCATATTGAAGAGGCAGAAATCGCATATCGCGAAGATCTGGGCTTTTCGGGGCAATTAAGTAGAGCGACAATACACCCCGACAACGTTTGGGCACTAAAAGGACTTTATGATTGTCTCTTGGCACGTAATGACAAACATGAAATCAAACAAATCAAATACCGACTAAATGTTGCTCTTGCGAGAGCAGACCAAGATATAAAAGCCTCTTGTTTTTGTGCACAAGTCGCCATGGTACCATAGCGTCCCTGCGAAAGCCCTCTTTGCAAATTTTATGGTAACTGCACCCGACAATTGACTTCAGGAGAACAAAGAACACCGCATATTTTCCTAATTTCGACGCACTTTAGATAACTCTCGTACAATTTCAAATGCTCCCCTTATTCGATCTCCGCTTTTTTTCCAATCATGAGTAACAAGGATTTTGTTATCCTTTAGTCGTGTAGTTATACGCTGCCCGATGAGGAAATCTGCAAGTCTTTTTTCGCATACAGTACTCTCATCGTGGAATTGAAAAGTTGCGCTAGTGCGCCCAATGTCTATCCTTGAAACACCTGCCCTTTTACATTTCGCTTTGAGACGAATCACCAACAGTAATGCATGTATTTCATTTGGTAACTTGCCAAAACGATCAATTAATTCCGCCGCAAAACCTTCCACTTCAACTTTTCTTGAAATACTACCAAGGCGGCGATATAATCCTAATCGTAAGTCAAGATCAGGAACATAAGACTCGGGAATCAAGACATTTACACCAAGATTAATTTGGGGCACCCATTGATCATCAAGCACATCAGATGTTTCAAGCATTCCCCGCTTAATTTTGTTAATTGTATCTTCAAGCATTGACTGATAAAGTTCATATCCAACTTCACGAATCTGACCAGATTGTTCTTCACCGAGCAAGTTTCCAGCACCTCTAATTTGCAGATCTTGAGAAGCCAGCAAAAAGCCAACACCAAGCGAATCAAGATTACCTAACACGCGAAGACGTTTAATCGCAGAATCTGTTAATATTGCTTTAGGCTTCGTAGTCAAATATGCATAAGCGCGGGTTTTAGAACGTCCAACCCGACCACGAATCTGATATAGTTGGGATAATCCAAATTGATCAGAACCATACACGATCAAAGTATTTGCGGTTGGAATATCAAGTCCAGATTCAATGATGGATGTGGCTAATAAAACGTCATATTTTCGTTCGTAAAATGCATTAATTCGCGCATCTAAATCAGAAGCTGGCATCTGCCCATGAGCAACAACAAACCGGACTTCAGGTACCTCATTTTCAAGGAATTGTTCAACATTTGGAATATCTTGAATGCGTGGGACTACAAAAAAACTTTGTCCACCACGAAAGTATTCTCGCAACAATGCTTCTCTCACCGTTACCGGATCAAAAGAACTCACATACGTGCGAATCGCGAGGCGATCTACAGGAGGAGTTCGAATAAGCGATAACTCACGCAAACCGGTTAAACTAAGTTGCAATGTACGTGGAATTGGTGTCGCAGTAAGTGTCAAGACATGAACTGCCCGCTTTAACTGTTTAAGTTTTTCCTTGTGCGTGACGCCAAATCTTTGTTCTTCGTCAATTACCAATAAACCAAGATTATTGAAGGCGACTTTTGTTGACAAAAGTGCATGAGTTCCGATTACGATATTCAGCGAACCATCGGCGATTAACTTTCGCGTAAGATCGGCCTCTGCAGACGTCACAAGTCGAGACAGTTGTTTTATTTTTATCGGAAAACCTTGAAATCTTTCAACAAAACTCGCGAAATGTTGCCGCGCTAATAGAGTTGTTGGTGCAATGACCGCAACCTGAAATCCCGACATTGCAACCGCAAATGCAGCGCGCATTGCCACCTCAGTCTTGCCAAAGCCAACATCGCCGCAAATCAATCGGTCCATTGGCTTTCCACGAAACAAGTCTGAAACTACATCCTCAATTGCTTGGGTTTGATCTTCAGTTTCCTGATATGGGAAGCCGGCAGAAAATTCCTCCCAAGCATGCCGTTCCGTCTCAACGACTGGAACGTCAAATAATTCTCTCTCAGCCGCAACTCTGAGTAGTTGGTGCGCAATATCATGAATCCGATTCTTTATCCGTGCCTTTCTTGCCTGCCAGGCTACGCTGCCTAACCGATCAAGTATACCATTCTCATGCCCATACTTTGATAATAATTCTATATTTTCTGCTGGCAGATATAATTTGGTATTTTGCGCATATTCAAGAACAATACACTCATGTGCAGCCCCTGCTGCATTAACAATTTCCAAACCGTTGTAACGACCAATTCCATGATCAATATGAACAACTAAATCACCCACTGATAATGATTGTACTTCAGTTAAAAAATTCTCGGCGCGCCGACTTTTTCGCACTTGGCGAATAAGACGCTCTCCCAACACATCCTGTTCGCTGATAACGCTTAACTCAGGGCTTTCAAAACCATGCTCCAATGCCCATACTGCTAAATGCAAACCTGTTTTGCCAATATCATTTGCATTATCAATTAGCTTATATTCAGTTAATCCTTCATCGTTTATCAAACCGGATAAACGCTCACGGGCACCATCAGAGTAACTTGCTAATACAACTGGGCTCTTTTTTGTTAGAACACCAATATGAGATACAAGGGACTTAAAAACATTTTCCTGTTCATTTTTTTGCTCAATAAAAAATTGACGCCCAATACGCCCTTTTGCATCCAAAACACTTGGTCCTGGCGGTTGTGGACCAGAAGAAAACTGAATGACCCGCCGGTTTTGTAACGCTAAATTCCAAGCATCATTATCAAGATAAAGTAACTGCGGTTTGATTGGCGAAAAAACCTGTTGAGAAGACCTCTTCTTTCTTAATGCAAGCTGTCGTGCATCGAATTGACCAAGAACTGTTTCCCATCTAAGCTGGCGAAGCTGACTCAGATTATCATCCAGTGTTATACTCGCGTGCGGAAGATAATCAAAAATTGTTTCTAACTTGTCGCAAAAAAAGGGCAGCCAGTGTTCAATTCCCTGCTGCTTGCGTCCAGCACTTACTGCCTCATAAAGAGGATCTTCGGTTCCCGCTGAACCCATATGAAATCGATAATTATCACGAAATCGTGCAATCGCATCTTGATCTAATAATACTTCGTTTACAGGCGCAAGCTCAATACGGTTTAATCTCTGGATAGTTCGTTGGGATGCTACATCAAAGCGTCGCACTCCATCTAGGGTGTCTCCAAAAAAATCTAACCTTATTGCACCATTACCTCCGGAAGGATAAAGGTCAATTATCCCGCCCCGAATTGCGAAGTCACCTGGCTCCATTACCGTGGACGCCTTGGAAAAACCTGCTTTGGCGAGAAACTCTCTTAAAGTGCTTTCGATTACACGATCACCTACATTAGCGACTAACGTGGCATGCTTTATAAGTTCGCTTTTGGGAATACGCTGTGTTGCCGCATTTAATGTTGTCAAAAGAACGAACTTTTTGGGTAATGTTCCATGCGATAAAGCGGCTAATGTGGACATACGGGCCGCTGAAATACTCACATTCGGAGACATTCTATCGTAAGGCAAACAATCCCATGCTGGAAATGAAATGACTGGAATGCTTCGGTCAAAAAACGTTAGCGCATTGGTTAACTCAACGAGTCGTTGATCGTCAGTAACGATATGAATAACTGATTGGTTACTGCGGTCAACTTCATTGAGAATTAGCTTTGCATCAAACCCCTCTGGTGCGCCACCGACGCGAATATGATTAGGCTTCATTTGCTATTTGAACCGTTCACGAGAAATTGCAATATCACTCACTCAAGTAACCTTCAATGATTTTAATTCAATTTTTTAGTAGATGAACGCCTTTGATCCAGCGCTACCGATTAAATAAGAAGATAAAAATATCTTTAGAAAAAATGTATAAATTGTTGCTGAAAATTCTAATAAGCCCGTAAATTGGTTTGAATAACGAACAAATCGCAAATAAAATATCAAGTAGAGCCACTTGCAAAAGTCAGCGGCGGATTTTTTTTGAATGGCGAAAGAAAGGGGTATTTAAAATTTAAGCAATCGCTCAATGAATACAAGTCCCCTGAAGCCGATTTATTCGACAAAATCAGCTCATA
>JAPORV010000157.1:214-11373 GCA_026710055.1 Aestuariivita sp. | reverse complement strand
GCATCCGAGCCTTATGCAAGTCCAATCGCTTTGATCGGGTTTGGAAGGACTTGGCATATGATCAGTTCAGTGCCTTTGTACGCAAATCTGTCGTACAGAAGTCCTTTCTCGCGGGTATCTGGCCAAGTCTTCTTCTAGAGATGGTCAAAGAATTTATCCAAACATCCATTGTTTCAGGAAGATCCGTCCTTTGACTTCGACAGTTTACGAAAAAATTTTGCATTATTTTGTTTTTAACCTATTGAATTGAATGCCTTTTTTATTGTATGATATGCTTGTTGTAATGCAGTACCTAGCATTCTAGTCTTTTTTGATAAGGCGAAGCCCCAGTGTCTAGACTTTCCTTTCTGCTCATTCGCGCTAAATCCTCGCCAAGCTCACCACGGTGCTCCATTCAGACCGTTGAATTCGTCCGCAGGGATGGCAAGATACACCAACGCATTCTCCGACATGTCGGCGTCGTACAGGATGACACAAAGAAAGATGCCCCTGTGAAAGGTCACTGAACATATCAAAGCCCGAATGCTCCATGACCGTCAACTGAGTCTGTTTCCACCCGAACATGTTGCGGAGAGGGCAATCAAGGCTCAACGCAAACAGAAAAAGCCGCTCCCGATTGAGGATCTGAGCCGGTTAGACGAAGAGCAACGGGTCATCAGTGGCATCCATGAGGTCTACAGACTCATCTATCGGGAGATCGGTCTGGATCAGATCCTTTCTGCAAAGCGGCAGAAGATGTCGTATCGGGCGCTCTATCACCTAGTGTTGGCTCGAATGGCCCATCCCGACAGCAAGCGCTCAACGGTGCGGGTGTTGGCGAACGACTTCGGTGTGAGCATCGCTCTGGGAAAAGTGTATCGGATGATGGATCATCTGTATGGGGCAGCGATTGGTCATATGCGTGAACGTATTGCGGCTGCAACACGGTCCTTGTTGCCTGACCCGATTGATCTTGTTCTGTTTGATTGGACAACCTTGTTTTTTCAATCGCCATGTGAGGACACGCTCCGCGCTTTTGGATATGGCAAGGATGGCCAGCCCGGTGATGTGCAGGTTCTGCTGGCTTTGGCGGTTGACCTATAGCGGTTGACTGCTGGGATATGACGTCTTTCCGGGGAACATATGGGAGGGGGAGAGCTTTCTGCCCACCCTTCACACGATACATCCAACAACACGTCAGGCGGTGATGGTCGCCGATGCAGGGATGTTCAGTCACGATCATCTCACTCATCTTGAGCGTCACGGCTGTACGTCTGTTGGGGGAGCGCGCAGGCGCGCTCTTCCAAAGACGCTCATCATACGCATTCAGCAGGTGAGCCGCTATCGATCGGTTGGGGACAAGACATCAGAGTGGGTGTCTTTCGTCATCATGGACGTCGCATTGTTATCTCCACCAGTCAAAAGAGAGTGCGCAAGGATGCGCACGGTCGGGACAAGGCACTTCAGAAACTGATGCAACGGCTCAAGAAGAGCCGTGCCCCTAAACAGCACCTTAGGAACCGCGGTGTGCGCCGGTATGTCCGGATTGTCGGTGACTCACACATTGAGGTAGATGAAGCGAAGATCAAAGCCGCCAAAGCCTGGGATGGGTTGCGCGATGTGGTGACTAATCTCAAAGGCGTGAGCGTCTCTGAGATCTTCAACCATGATCAGCAGCTCTGGTAGGTGGAAGAGAGCTTTCGAATCACTAGGTACGATTTACGCGCCCGCCCGATCTTCCACTGGGCTGAGCGACGGATCAGGTCGCATCTCGCCATCACCTTTATGGCCTACGCCTGCGGGCGTCATCTCGTCTAACGCGTCGTACTTCAAAAGTATCCCATGTCGCCAAAGGTGATCTACGCGGCCCTCATTGATCGACAGTTTTCCGTCCTGCATTATCCTGACACGAAGACATAATTACGCCATTCCCTAACTGCCCAGCAAGGAAGCACAGGATATTTACGCAACCCTTGGTTTAGAGTTACCCACGCGCCCCTTTGAGATCAGCAAGTCCATCGCCAAGAAATTATTGAAGAGCTGATACTAATTTTTTCGAAACGTTAACTGGTCTGTCTGAATCAAAATCTAAGTCATTGAATATAAACACTTTTCTAAAATAAACCATCGTAGTTAGGTGAGTGCACGAGAATGTATACCCGTTCGCTGGCAACAAAAAGAGGTGGTTCGCACACAGGTTAGTTAGTGGTGTACTCACCGCCAGACGAAAATATCGCACCATTCTGCGCAGACAGGCTGACCGACGGCCTGATGAGCTGCGCTGGGCCATGTTGGAGAACTGCAATACCACGTGCTGTCATGGGGGGGGGGCGAAGGAGGCCACATAGCCGCCGTTTTGAAGCTTCATTTTTCCCGCCAAGCGGATGACCATGGCATGTTGGGCTTGCCTAAAATGAATGTCAAATGATTCTGTTCCCCACTGTTGTCAGCAATTTCCACTAAATTTTTTTTATTTTCATGTATTTACGCAATTTAAAAAATTATTTTTCGTAAGGTTTCTACACCAAAATTGAGACTTTAATATTATTTTTGGAACATTTTTTTCTAGTTTTCTCAAAGACGTTGAGTTCGAATGACACTCGTTAGTATTCACCCGAGTTAGCGGGAATTGCTTCACTGTTGTGAAGGGGTCTATTAGCCGCAGCATTTTTGAAGTATGATCGGCTGGCTCAGATTTAGAATGCTTCCGTTGGCATTAGTTATTCTGTAAAAATTAGAATGATCGTCCGAAGGGCAGGTGTCTACTATTCTTGCTAAATGTCCTACAAAAGGACGTATTCCACTATTTCGACTTGGAATACCTTCAGCAATTCCCGCTAATTTTTTTATTCAGTCATTTCAATTGCTTACAAAAATTGGTGGAGAAATTTTCCGGTGACTTTTGGCTCGGATTAGTGAGAACACTCGCAATAATAAACATTGAGAAGGTTCATGAAACATTCTTTCCGAAAGCATCTATCAATGCTAGGGTTACTGACGAGAGTGAGCATCTTCTTTGCCGCGCTTCCCGATGATCGTCGTACCCGGTCGATCACCTTAAAATTTTTTTGGTGTAATATGTATATAACTCCCTCAATTAAACATCCCGCCCAATCATGCAAAAAAATTTCACAACCAAAAAATCACGCTAATTCAAGGAGGCGAGTAGTTAACTTGATTTTTAGATTGATTCTATCTAATGATAACATTAATGTTTAAAAGTCGCAATGATCATATATTTGTTGTCAGTGATTCCCGCTAATTCGGGTGAATAGTAACGAGTGTCATTCGAACTCTAAGCCTTTGAGAAAACTAGAAAAAAATATCCTGAAAATAACATTAAGTCTCAATTTTGGTGCAGAAATTTTACGAAAAATAATTTTTTTAAATTATGTAACTATATGAAAATAAAAGAAAAAATATTCTAGCGGAAATTGCTGATTTGTTGTTTACTGCTGAGGCTTGCAATTGAATGAAATTGATCCACCGTTATTATTACTTAACTTATTGTGAAGGTATTGAATGAACGCTCGAATCTATAAACCAGCCAAGACGGCGATGCAATCCGGGTCCGCAAAAATCAATGAATGGATTTTGGAGTTTTCGCAAAGTATAAGAAGGGATGTTGACCCACTTATGGGATGGACATCTTCAAGCGACACACAAACTCAAGTTCAACTGCGGTTTCCTGACAAAGAATCTGCGGTGAATTATGCTAAAGAGAATCATATCATTGTACATGTATGTGAACCTCGATCGCGAAAACTTAATATCCGACAGCGTGGATATGGTGAGAATTTTGCAACCGATCGTCGCGGAGCCTGGACACATTGAACATAGTGATTGATCCCGTCGATTCTGATTTTTCTGAATTAACGCACCTGATTAGCGAACATAATGCGTTAATGCGTAGCGTCTCACCCGAAGAAAGTTGCCATGTTATGACAATAGATGAGTTGAGAAATTCAGACGTTGTTCTTTTTAAGGCTACGGAAGAAAAGTCTGTTTTGGGAATGGGAGCGATATTGAAAATTGGACGGAAACATGGAGAAGTGAAGTCTATGCATGTTCAAGAAACCCAGCGAGGTAGGGGTATCGGGCGCTTGATTTTGCGTCGGTTGATAGAGAAATCGCGTTCATTTGACTGGCATCGTCTTAGTCTTGAGACCGGTAGTACTGTTGAATTTAAGGCAGCGCGTACTCTTTATGTTAGCGAAGGATTTTCGGATTGTGCGCCATTTGGGAACTATGTTGAGGATAGGTTTTCGACTTTTATGTCACGAACTTTATGATTGGTTTAATCAAGTGCAATTGACACGTTTGGCACCAATAAGTTAAAAAAATCCTTTATCATTGGAATATATTGCGAAGATTGCGTTTTTATTTTACTTATCCACCAGCAACTCTTAAGACAATTTTTCCGATGTGATTTGAACTTTCCATGTGTGAATGAGCGTCACATGCTTGGTTCAAGAGGTATTCTGAGTCAATTATCGGCTTAATTCTACCAGCATCCAGAAAAGGCCAGATTGATTCATGCAGTTTTTTTGCAATTCGTGCTTTTGCAATATTTGATTGAGGTCGCAGAGTTGATCCTGTAAGTGTTAAACGTTTCATCATCATTCGGGCAAGATTTATGTCTGTTTTTGAGCCTTTGAGAAAGGCAATTTGCACTAATCTTCCTTCTTCTGCGAGGGCTTTGATGTTTTTCGAAATATAATCGCCACCGACCATATCAAGAATGACGTTTGCGCCGCCGACTTCTTGTATGATGTTAACAAAGTTTTCTTCACGATAATTTATCGCACGCTCTGCTCCCAAGTCTAAACACGCTTTACATTTTTTTTCTGAACCGGCAGTGGCAAATACGCGAGCACCGAAAATTTTTGCAAGTTGAATTGCTGTAGTTCCAATTCCCGATGAACCGCCGTGAATCAGAAAAACTTCATCTGCAGATAATTTTCCTCGCATGAAGACATTCGAAAAAACTGTGAAGAATGTTTCTGGCAAACATGCGGCTTCCTTTAGTCCCATTGCCTTTGGAATCGGCAGGCAGTGCTGAGCTGGTGTTGCAACATATTCCGCGTAGCCCCCTCCGGGCAACAAAGCACATAATTTGTCGCCAACCGCCCATTCTGTAACGCCGGGACCAACAGCATATACTTCACCCGATGCTTCTAACCCTAGCAGATCACTTGCTGATTGCGGTGGCGCATAGGCACCAATGCGCTGCAGAACATCAGGCCGATTTACGCCCGCCCAAGCGACTTTAATGACAACTTGTCCGTATGTTGGCGTTGGTATAAGGTGTTGTGTTGTAAGTTTTAGAACTTCAGGACCTCCGGGCGTTGAAATCTCGATCGCACGCATGGTATCGGTCATTTGTTATTTTCCTTTGTGTGATTTGCTCAACGTAATGAGTTGTTGAATTGTTAATAAATGTTTATATTTAGCGATTTTTGTAAATTATATTAGTAATCAATCTGCGTTAATCTTTGTGTTTTCAGAAGGTCTTGGATAGAAACGTTATGTTCAGTTTCGCAAGTCCTGTAAGATCATATCGGCTCCTTTTTCTGCAATCATTATTGTAGGAGCATTGGTATTGCCGCTCGTAATGTTTGGCATAATACTCGCATCAACTACGCGTAGACCTTGTAAGCCACGAAATCGTAATCTTTCGTCTACCGGGGCGTGTAAATCCGTACCCATTCGCACTGTACAGGTTGGATGAAAGATGGTTGTGCCGATATCACCCGCTGCATTTGCAAGAGATTTATCATCGACTTTTTCAATCCCAGGCGACATTTCAATGGGAGAATAGCATGTCATGGGTTTTTGTGCCATAATTTCTCTGGCCTGTCGGATTGCGACTGCGGCCACATGTCGATCTGTAGGATGTGACAAGTAATTTGGTTGTATTTGGGGTTGTTGTTGGGGATCTGGCGAAGAAATCGTGACTGATCCTCGGCTCAACGGTCGCAAGTTACATACGCTTGTTGTGATGGCTGGAAAATCATGTAGAGGCTTACCAAAGGCGTCAAGTGACAATGGTTGAACATGATATTGTAAATTTGGGGTGTCGAATTCGGGTCCTGATCGCGTAAATGCACCCAGTTGCGATGGTGCCATTGACATAGGACCAGATCGAGTGAGCGTGTATTCAAGGGCGATTTTTGCTTTCCCCCAGAAACTATTTGCGAGAGTGTTTAGTGTTTTTGCATTCTTGAGGCGCCAACTACATCTAATTTGGAGGTGATCTTGAAGATTTTGACCAACTGCTGGCTTATGACAAATCACATTAATTCCAAGTTTTTGTAGATGTTCAGCATTTCCAATTCCAGAGAGTTGAAGCAATTGTGGCGTACCGATTGCGCCTGCACTCAAAATAATTTCTTTACCCGCATATGCGACTAAGTTCTTACCTTTGTAATTGTATTCGATCCCTACGGCGCGATTATTTTTGACAATTAATTTTTGGGTATGGGCATGAATTTCAACCTTTAGTCTTGGTGCTTGCGCACTTTCCAAGAATGCAGCAGCGGTATTTAGACGTTTTCCATGCCTTTGGTTTACACGGTAGTAACCAACACCCTCGTTGTTTCCACGATTGAAGTCATTGCATTGTGGTAGACCCCAAGCCGATGCGGCTTCTGCCCAGCGATCAAGAATATCCCAACGCAAGCGTTGATGATCTACGCGCCATTCGCCACCCTGACCGTGCATCTCTGATTCACCGTCGGTATCATCTTCGGATTTTAAAAAATAAGGAAGTATATCGCTCCAACTCCAGCCTGATAGCCCAGATTGTTGCCAGTTGTCATAGTCTTGCGCTTGGCCACGAATGTACAACATTCCATTTATTGATGAACATCCGCCAAGTATTTTACCTCGAGGGTACAGAAGTGACCGGCCGTTAAGGCTAGGTTCATCTCTTGTTCGAAACATCCAATCAGTTCGTGGATTTCCAATGCAGAACAAATATCCGATTGGTATATGAACCCAGAGATAGCGATCAGAACCACCGGCTTCAAGCAATAGAACTTTGTGGCCAGCTTCACCCAGTCGTTTAGCAAGTACACAACCAGCACTGCCTGCACCCACAATTATGAAGTCCCAGTCCATGCGATTGATTGTTCAACGAATGGACTTAGCATTCAAGCGCTTAAAAGAATGAAAGGTTTGGTTCGATAGGACTTTATCCATTTTCACAACCTTGAAGGAACAAATAATTTTTTTCTATCACAGATTATTACTGAGATAAGGTGTGGTCAATTATTTTATCTAGCTTGCCAGAAAGCCAGTTTTTTAGAATAAAATGGGCGATTGCACCTTTGCGCGCTGGCTTGATTTGGGTAGACTGACCCGTGAGAACCATGACCAACTCATCTTTATTAACCCACATTGCGTCGTCAATTTCAGATGGGTCAATTTTTATGTCTGTGCTCAGCGCGGCGCATTTGCAACCAATCATCATTGAAGTTGGAAATGGCCATGGCTGGCTGGCCAAATAGTCTACTGATCCAATTTTAATTCCAGTTTCCTCAGACACTTCTCGGCGAGCCGCTGCTTCAATTGTTTCGCCAGGCTCAATAAATCCAGCAAGTAGCGAGTACATCTTTGAGGGCCAGTGATGTGATCGACCAAGCAGTACCGAATTGCCATGTATGACGAGCATTATAACAACGGGATCTGTTCGTGGGAAATGGTGACTTCCACAGGCGGGACATGTCCGCTGCCAACCGGCAGATGTTATTTTACTTTCATGACCGCAATTTGAGCAAAAGCGGTGTGTTTTGTGCCAATCAAGGAGCGCTTTGGCTGTTGCTGCTGTCTCTGCCGCGTTTGGCGAGAGATTTGTCATGATATTTCGTAAGTCAATAAAAACATGGTCGCTTGTTAAGTCAGGGTGTTGTTGCTCGGTAGAATCAAGAAACATTTCTCCTGCGTGATGATTAAACCCATCGGGTGACCATGAAGACAAGTCAGTTGCAAATACAGGACTTCCAATGTGATCACAGCCAAGAAAAACTGTTGCTGCGTCATTTTCTTTTATAATTTTAAAAATTGAATGAGAAAAAGGGAGTAATCCGAGTTCATCACGCAAGTTTCCACGTACTAGTGGCTTTCCTCTCCATAGTGGTAAGCAGCGCGCGGTGGAGTTGGTGCGGAATTTGGACATCGCTTTCTTATCATCTCGTACTTTTGCAAGGCGGTTTAAAGTTCCGCCACCGAAAGTGACTGTTTCAGCTAATATCATGTAAATCCTTTTTTGGGGCTTGGAGGAGGAGCATTTAAAGATATTGCAGGGGTCATGATTGCGTATGTGGTTGAACTAAATGTCGCTTGACATTTGAATAAAGTTATGGCGTAAATTATGACTGCGATTTGTTTGCATCACTTAACGTAGGCACTGTGTAATCTTGACCGATCTTTAACAAAATTTCTAAAAAATAACCAATTTTCGTTATGTTTTTGGAAATTTAAACGGGTTAGAATTGAACTTTTTTGAAGTCTATTTGTAGTACTCTGCGTTTTGGCTAACGTATTGCAAAAATTAAAATAAATTCCAAATTGGTAGTACCATACGGTTTTTTAAATGATTGTTTTACAAAAATTTTTTTACCCAATGTTAAACTTGGGTTGAGGGAAGTCCCTCATCTTTTACTGTATGCTTAATTTATTTTCGATTCTTTAACCCATCAATAGAGAGAATTACTTTTGATCAATGTATACCTTCTTAATTTCTTGAGGAAAAATGATATTATTTTGCGGCAGATTTTTATTCGATTAAACTTTGTAGGGTAAGTCTTTTGCAGCAAAGTTATATAGTTTATGTCTTTGTAAGTAAGTATTGGACAATATGATCACGCAAGCGTAATTTGATCTTAGTTAGTGTCTATTAAAAATCCCTCAATTCGCTAGTAAAATGTTGAAAAAATGTACTTTTCTGATGCGTTTGTTCTGGCGAAGATTGTCGATATTTGGTACAATTTCTTAATATTTTACAAGATTTCCATTGAATCAGTCAATCTTCGCTAAATTTAAGAAAGGGCATCCACATATTTCAGTTAAATCAACACGTTGAAAAATATACTTTTATGCATGGTAAGCTTTTGAAATTTGAAAAAAAATAGGGGGTTTTTTAACAGACAGTAGTTAGATTATACTTGTTGAATTTTGTTTTAAAATAAAAATACCCTTGCATAGTGGATATTGACTGCGTATATCTATAGTTGAGAGGTTGGCGCGGGTAAGCGCCTCGCCAACCCGGTCAGATCTGGAAAGAAGCAGCCGTAACGAGTTTTGCTTGGGTCGTTATCAACCTCTCACTTCAATTATTGTTATTTACTGCATCGCATTATTTTCACCAACTGTTTGGGTAACAGTAGTATTTTATAATCGCTGATGTTAAGAGTTGTTTTTAGTCAACAAACAACTCTCAGATTTTTCAAAAAAAGCTGTCAGTTAAACGGCTCTAAATTTGGGGCTTATATACTTAAATATATATTCTACTACATATAGGAAGTGATAGTCAAATTTCTAAATATAAAATACTACATATAGTGTTTGTAGATTTAAGTATATAAGCCCCCTTAATTTATAGCGATTTTTGCGGTTTGTGTTTATTATTGGATAACAAAATGCGAATTTAAAAAATTATACGAAAAAGATAAAAATTAATTTAGGTGAATAATCAAAGTTCTTTTATTCTTCATTGACCAAGAGTTGCTTTGCAAATCATGATTTAGGCGTTATTATTAAAGGATAACTGAGGGTAAAACTAATTTTTACTGTCTCATTAATAGAATGTTCACGCCTGAATTTTGAGGGTCGTTAGTGTTGTTGCAATTGGCTTTATTAGGGCAATTGTTGTTTCAATTACTTTTGGGGTTTGTCAGGGAAAAGTCAGTGTAAGTATTGAAACCTTTGAGAGGTTTTCAAACATGTTCAAGACTTTTAGGGAAATGACCGTATTCTTGTTGAATACGTAGATTAATTTTTTTCCAAGATGGAATGAGAAATCCTGAGTTTAAACCGTGTTATCTTGATCTGAGATAATACTATCTTTGAGATGTTCAGCTTCGGTTATTTTCAATGAATGCAGAATATCTGATTCTAAAACAATATGAATTTATTTGGTAGTTTGAAAGCAAGTTAATTACACATTCCAATTGACTTTATTCTTGATATAGATTGACAAATCTTCGGTCTATTGGCTCATTTGGCAGATTTTGCTTTAAGGGCACTAAATCTAGAATATCACTGTGGCATAAGTTGTTTTATTGACGGATTATGTTCGCTTTATAGAAGATCGCTCATAGTAGACGTACGGTTTAGTTTATAGGGTTGATTTGTTAAGAATAAAGATTGCCATGTTTTTTCTGAGACCCAATTCTGTACTTTCCCTTGCTTGTTTCAAAAATTAGTTGAGGCACTGTGCGATTTTCATTAACTTGTGTAGATTATATCAGTATGTCGAAGAAAAATAGCCATCCAAACTACAAAATAATTGCTGAGAATCGAAGAGCGCGTTTTTCTTATTCTATTGATCATGATATCGAATGTGGCATTATTCTTGAAGGTTCAGAGGTAAAGTCCTTGAGAAATAGTGGTGGACAAATTGGTGAGAGTTACGCTTCAGTTGAAAATGGTGAACTTTGGTTGGTGAACGCTTATATTAAGCCATATGAACAGGCGAGGAGTTTTGGTCATGAGGAGCGTCGGCGAAGAAAATTATTGGTCTCCCGAAAACAATTGTCAGATTTGTGGAATGCAACACAACGTAAGGGTATGACGTTAGTCCCTATTGTCATGTATTTTAATCACTGCGGATATGTAAAGCTAAAGATTGGAATCGCAAGAGGTAAAAAAATGGCTGATATTCGTGAGACTCAGGCAAAACGTGATTGGAACCGTCAAAAACAAAGACTGCTGAAAGAAAATCGTTGAAAGAAGAGGTACTTTCAAAACTTCGCATTTAAGCGATTTTTCCCCGCCTTCGGGTCTTTTGTTGAAAAGCAGAAGGAACATTCGGCATTTCTTTATACAATAACTTATCCAGATTTTGCACTAAAGAATATACTTACTGATTGTTATTTAGTGTCTGTTAAAAAACCCCCCTTTTTTGGCGACTGCCAAGAGAAAAATATGAATATTTTTCATCGCAATATCAAATTTAT
>JAPORV010000157.1:0-159 GCA_026710055.1 Aestuariivita sp. | reverse complement strand
CCGATTACCCGATGTCCGGTGGCCTCATCAGGCCAACATTTCCGCTAAAATGACGCAGCAGACAGATTCCGCCTGTCCGGTCTGAAACGATGGTCGTGAACGGTGCTGGTCTGGCTATGCGGCGCGACGTTGCTGTCGCTTCAGACGCTCTCGCTCCTT